>JAHCKV010000070.1 GCA_026125595.1 Burkholderiales bacterium
GGCGGCGCCGGCTTCACGAAATGGGCGGCCGCCCAGAAGGCCCCGACGATCAGCGCCGCGGCCGGGATGCCGATGAGCAGCGCTTCGCGCAGCGAAAGGGACAGCAGACGTTGGACGTGCTTGGATCGCGGCATGCAAAAAAAGGGGACGGATGGAAGACCGGCAGTCTACCGGACGCGTAGCGCGCAGATCGGCCGCGCCCGCTATCCGTTCACCGCCGGCACTTCCTCGGTCGCGAACTCGCCGGGCATCACGATCTCCAGCATCTCGATATCCGGGCTGTGTCCCAGTTCACGATGCCGGATGCCGGGCGGTTGGTACACCGTGGAGCCTGCCTCCAATCGCACCCGACCGTGGCCTTCGTATTCGAACTCGATCCAACCCTTCAGGATGTAGACGAACTGGAACGCGGTCTTGTGCAGATGCGGCTGGCTCGAGAAGTCGGAGCCCGACGCCGCGCGGATCACATGGGCCACCACCCGACCGTCGGTCGCGCGCTTGATCCCGAGATCGCGATACTCGAAGAACGACCGCAGACCGCGTTCGAACGACGCGTCGGCGGCGTGGGTGACGATGAATCCGGCTGTGGTCATGCCGATCTCCGATGGCGGTGAGAAGTGAACGTTTCCGGCTTTGCATGGGGCCGCGGCGCCAGTACCGCCCGATCGAACGGTAGCCGCAGCAACCTCGGTTCCTGTCCGATCATCTCGCGCGGCTATTCGAGCGCCAGCAGCATGTCGGCCGCCGTGCGCTGCATGTCTTCCTGATGCTGCCGGGACTGCAGACCCGTGCCCATCAGATCGAGCTTGACGATGCGATGACCTTGCCGCACATACACCGACGCCTGCAGCGAACCGCGCATCAGGTGCGCTTCATCGCCGACACCGCGAACGACCTTCCAGCCGGCGGGAAGTGCCGTGTCGGGCGTGCGCAACTCCGTATAGGCGCGCTTCGCCGCTTCTGGCGATGCGAACACGAAGTAGTCGAGCACCACGGACATCTCTTCACTTTTTCCGGCGGTGTACATGCAACCTGCGGCGGTGTGATCGCCTTGCGGTTTCACACGCGGAACATACCGTGTCGAAATCGAACGGCGTGCCGGCTGTCCCAGCACGACCGCCGCGCGCGCTGCGTCGAACACGTCACACGGATGCTTCGGTTCCGCCGCGATGGCGGGACCGGTCGAAAGCGTGCAGCAGACGGCGCCGGCGACCGTCAGCCGTCTGGCGATTCGATACCACCGGGACCGGGTTCCCGCGACTGCTCCGGCACGCATCATTGGGACTCCTGAACCAGCATCCTGGCACCGCGGCTCAAGGTACATCACCGGATATCGGGCCAGCCAGCGTGCCGTCGCCATACGTCTGCAGCACTTCGGCGATCACGACGCGATACCCGTCGAGCCACTTCGATTGGGCCGCCTTGGCTTCCCGATGGACCGGATGCCGCATCAACATCTGCAGTGCTTCCATCGAATCCCAGTAGTAGACGTTGGAGATCAGGCCCGTTTCGGCATTCTCCCAGGATTCCTCACCGCGATAACCGGGAATGGCCTTCGCCGCCGCGGCGATGGCCTGATCGAGGCGATGGAATTCTTCGTCGAACTGCTTCTTGGCAAAGATGAAGGTGGCGGAATACATGGGACCATACCGAAGAAAAACGCGGTTTCAACTCAGTACATCGACAGTCACCACCAGGGATGATCCTGGACATCCTCCAATCGCCGCGGCACGTTCATTGCCCGGAACGCAGCGATCGCAATTGTCCGGACAACCATGCTTGACTTTGCACGGCATCTGCACCGGCACATTGCACCAGATACGGTTTACCGGATGTGCTGCTTTTCGATGCTGCCGTTTCCACGAACTGTTCCGTACTGACAAGGGTGCCGCGGCGCTCGATGTAGGCGAGTTTCTTCAGCAGGTGTGCCTTCGCTTCGATAGCGGGATACCACGTCCCGTTGCGATTGAACCGGCAACCCGATGATTCGAGACGCGTCAGCAGCGCGTCGATCTCCGCGCGGATGGGGGCCGGCGTCGGCGCCGCGACTGCCTCGCCCAGGACCACCATTGCCAGCAGCAGCACCCATCTCGACATTCCGGCAACCTCCTGGGAACGAATGGGTCTGAACCCGGCACGTGGGCGGCTATCGCCCACGCGTCAACCTTTTGCGCCACGACCGCCCGTGCAGAAACAACGCCACACCGCACAGCAGCGGGCCGGTGCCGAGGAATCCGTACAGGCCGCAAAGATTGCCGGCATCGGATGTTGAACAAGCGGCATACACGCCGATGGCCGCGCCGAGCGCGAATGCAATCACGGCCCACAACACGGCAACGCCGAAGTACCGCGCGATCGACGGGACGTGCTCCCGGGGCGCCGTTCGACCCAGCCGGGTGTAAAAATAGATGACCGCCACGACCCCGACGAGCAACGCGACCGCTCCCGATGTGTTGAGCAACTCGAACACCGGGATCACCCGTTCGGGCCGCGTGCGAACCGCATCGCCGATCGGGCCTTGGCCTTCGCGGTCTCCACGTCCCGATCGCGCGGTTCGGAAGTCGTCACCAGAGAAGCCAGCAGCGCACGGGCTGCCGCCGCGACGTCATCGACTGCCGCGTCGAAGGCCGCCTGATTCGCCTTCGATGGCGCCGTGAAGCCGCTGAGCTTGCGCACGAACTGCAACGACGCGTCGCGGATCTCCGCTTCCGTGGCGGGTGGTTCGAAATTGAACAAGGTCCGGATGTTTCGGCACATGACTCCTCCGCACTCGCATTGCAGCAATGGCCCCATCGCCGGCTCGAAACGTCATCAACCGGTCCATCGCGTCGCGTTGAACTTCGCCGGGCGGACTGCCGCGACGCGGCCCTTCAATCCACCCCCCGCAGGAACCCGAAATCGCAGCCGTGCTCGGCCTGCAGCACCTGGTCGGCATACAGCCGGCGATAGCCGCGCTTCGGTGGAACAGGCGCGCGCCAGCCGGACCGTCGCCGCGCGAGTTCGGCCTCGTCGACGAGCAGGTCGATGCGACGCTCCTTCACGCTCAGCCGAATGCGATCACCGTTGCGGACCAGGCCGAGCGGCCCACCCGAGGCGGCATCGGGCGAGACGTGCAGCACGACGGTGCCATAGGCCGTGCCGCTCATGCGCGCATCGGAAATCCGCACCATGTCCTTGATGCCGGTGGCCGCCAGCTTCTTGGGGATCGGCAGGTAGCCCGCTTCCGGCATGCCGGTTTCGCTGGTGGGCCCGGCGTTCTGCAGCAGCAGGAAATCGTCGGCGGTCACGTCGAGCGCCGGATCGTCGATGCGCGCCGCGAGATCGGCCAGCGAATCGAAGACGACGGCGCGGGCCTCGCGTTCGAACAGCCGGGCGTCGGCCGCGGACCGCTTCAGGATCGCGCCGTTGGGTGCGAGCGAACCGAACAACGCCACCAGCCCGCCCACCGGATCGAACGGCTCGGCGCGCGGGCGAATGACGTTGCGATCGACGTAGGCAGGCTCGCGGACCCGAGAACCGAGCGGCTCGCCGGTGACGGTCATGCAGTCCAGGTGCAGCAGGTCCCGCAGTTCCCACAGCAGCGCCGTCATGCCACCGGCAAAGTGGAAATCCGCCATGTAGTTGCTGCCGGTGGGCTTCAGGTCCACCAGCACCGGCGTTTCGTCGGACAGCTCGTTCAGTCGCCGCAGCGGGATATCGATGCCGCGACGGCCGGCAACGGCGGTCAGGTGCACGATGGCGTTGGTCGACCCGCCGATGGCGAGCAGCACGCGCAACGCGTTCTCCACCGACTTCTCGGTGATGATTTCGGACGGGCGCGGTCCACCGGTGGCGATCCTCTCGACGGCGCGCGCCCCGGCGGCTGCGGCTGCCCGGATGCGATCCGCATGCACGGCGGGAATCCCGGCGGTGTCCGGCAGGCTCATGCCGAGGGCCTCGGCGATGCAGGCCATCGTGCTCGCGGTGCCCATCACCGCGCAGGTGCCGGCCGTCGTCGCGAGATTGGCTTCGATCGTGTCGATGCCTTCGTCGCTCACTTCGCCGGCGCGATACTTGGCCCAGAAGCGCCGGCAGTCGGTACAGGCGCCGAGACGCTCGCCGCGGAACGGCAGCGCCAGCATCGGGCCCGTCACCAGTTGAATGGCGGGCAGGTCCGCCGAGGCCGCGCCCATCAACTGCGCCGGCACGGTCTTGTCGCAGCCGCCGATCAGCACCACGGCATCCATCGGCTGCGCGCGAATCATCTCCTCGGTGTCCATCGACATCAGATTGCGGAACATCAGGCTCGTGGGGCTCAGAAAGACTTCCCCCAGCGACACGGTGGGAAAGTCCAGCGGCAGGCCGCCGGCCCGCAGCACACCCCGTTTCACGGCCTCGACCAGCTCCGGCACCTGCCGATGGCAATTGTTGAAGCCGCTGGCGGTCTGCGCGATGCCGACGATCGGCCGCCCCATCAGCTCCCGCGAAAGACCCGTGGACTGCGCGAACGAACGCCGCAGATACAACGCGAAGTCACGGTCGCCGTAGTTGGTGAGGTTGCGACGGAAGCCTTTCGGATCGTTGGACATGTTCGCTCGTCGAGTGGGGGTTCGGCATTTCGCTAACCCCATTGGTCATCGGGCTGCGTTAGAGTGGGTCGGATTGTTCCACGAACGGAGGTTCCATGAAAAAAACCCTTGCCGCCCTGCTCCTGCTCGCCGTGACGGCTGCCGGCCCGGCCTTCGCCGGCCACGGTCACCACGACCAGCCGTTGGGCCAGGTTTCGCTGCAGGCCAACGCCTTGCGCGAAGTCGACAACGACACGATGCGGGCCACGCTGTATGCCGAAGACGAGGACGCCAATGCGACCAAGCTGGCCGACCGCATCAACCGCGTGATCGCCGAGGGCGTGCGCACGGCGAAGCAGGAATCGAAGGTGAAGGTCACGACGGGCGTCTACCAGACTTATCCGGTCTATGACAAGACGCGGATCGTGCGCTGGCGTGCCCGCTCGGAGATCGTTCTGGAAAGCCGCGACTTCAAGGTGCTGTCGGATCTGCTGGGCACGTTGCAGGGCAGCCTGAAACTCGGCGGCATCGGATTCTCGGTGTCGGACGAAGCGCGCCGCGCCATCGAGGACGAACTGACGAAGGAAGCGATCGCGGAATTCCGCCGCCGCGCCGAACTGATCGCCACCAGTTTCGGGGCCAGCGGATTCCGGATCAAGGATGCCGCCGTCAACGCCGATGGCGGCATGCCGCCGCCGCGACCGATGCTGATGATGGCGATGCGCGGCAAGGCGGAGGCCGATGCCGTCGCCGCACCTGCCGTGGAGGCCGGCACAAGCCGCCTGTCGGTGAACGTCAACGGCAACGTGTTGCTGGAAGGGCTGCAGTAGCCATCACACAGTCGGGCGGCTCGACTCAGAGCCGCTCGATGATCGTCGCGGTCGCCTGGCCGTGACCGATGCACATGGTCTGCAGGCCGAACTTGCCGCCGGTGTGCTCGAGACCGGCGAGCATCTTCGCCATCAGGCCCGCACCGGTGGCCCCGAGCGGGTGACCGTGGGCGATCGCACCGCCCCACGGATTCAGGCGATCCATGTCGGCATCGAGTTCGCGCTGCCACATCAATGGCACGACGGCGAATGCTTCGTTGACCTCGAACCAGTTGATGTCCGACAGATAGAGTCCCGACTTGCGCAACGCGAGCCGCGTCGCCTCGACCACGCCGGTCAACTGCAGCATCGGATCCGAGCCCACGACGACGCGGGCGCGAAACCGCGCCTTCGGCTTGAAACCGTCCGCCTTCGCGCGATCGCGATCGCCGATCAGCACGGCGGCAGCACCGTCTGAAATCTGGCTCGAATTGGCCGCGGTGACGACGCCGTTTCCGTCGGGCCGGAAGACGGTCTTCAGGCTGCGCATCTTGGCCTCGTCGATCTCGGCTCGCACACCTTCATCGCGGGCCAGCGCCATCGGCTGAGCCTCGGCGCTCACGCCCATTACCGGTATCAGTTCACGGTTCCAACCGGCGGCCTGCGCAGCGGTTGCCTTGCGATGGCTTTCACGGGCGAACGCATCGACATCGTCACGCGTGATGCCCCACTTCTCGGCGATGCGCTCCGCGCTTTCGCCCTGATGGATGATCTCATAGTGCTGGAACAACTCGGGATTGAGCGCCTCGAAACCGGACACGCCTTCACGGCCGAGACTGATGTCGAGAAACATCGGCGTGCGGGACATGCTCTCGACGCCGGACCCGATCGCGTAGTCCATGTCGCCGGCCGCCACGGCCTGGGCCGCGAAATGCACGGCCTGCTGGCTCGACCCGCACATGCGGTTCAGCGACACGCCCGGAACCTGCACCGGGAAATCCGCCAGCAGCACACCGAGACGCCCCGGGTTCGCACCCTGCTCGCCGGCCAATGTCACGGTGCCGTTGACGACGTCTTCGATCTTGTCCGGCGTGATGCCGGCGCGTGCCACCAATGCCTTCAGCGTATGGGCGAGCAGGCTGTCGGGACGCATTTCGCGCAACGCGCCACCGCGACGACCGAACGGCGTGCGGACCGCTTCGAGGATGACGGCTTCTTTCATGGTCGGACTCCGTGCAGAGAAAGTTCAGTCACCGTCGCGCCAGTTCGCGCGCGATGATCGATTTCTGGATCTCGCTGGTACCTTCGTAGATCTGCAGCACCTTGGCGTCGCGGAACAGCTTCTCGACCGGATACTCGGTGCTGTAGCCCATGCCACCGAACACCTGGATCGCCTCGGTCGCACAGTGCATGGCTGTGTCGGCCGCGAACAGCTTCGCGTAGGCGGCTTCCATCGTGTTGTCGAGACCGGCGTCGATGCGCGCGGCCGCCTGGTAGACGAGCAACCGCGACGCCTCGATCCGCACCGCCATGTCGGCGAGTTTGTGACCGATGGCCTGATGCTCGATGATCGGCTTGCCCATCGTCTGGCGTTCCTTCGCGTAGGCGACGGCCTCGTCCAGCGCGCGCTGCGCGAGGCCCAGCGCGAGCGCTGCGACCATGGGGCGCGAACGGTCGAACACCTTCATCGCGATCATGAAGCCGTCGCCCTCTTCCCCGATGCGGTGCGCAACCGGCACTTCGACACCGTTGAAGAACACCTCGCTGGCCGGCGCGGCGCGCTGGCCGAGTTTGCCGAGCACCTTGCCCAACTGCATGCCGGGCCTGTCGTGCTCGACGAGGAACGCACTGATGCCGCGGTGCCCCGCCGACGGATCGGTCTTCGCGAACACGATGAAAAACTGCGCCAACGGTGCATTCGAGATCCACACCTTGGCACCGTTCAACAGGTAACTGTCGCCACGCCGATCGGCGCGGGTGCGGATCGCCGCGACATCGGAGCCGGCCGAAGGCTCCGTCACCGCATAGGCACCCCACTGCCCTGCCGTCAGCCGCCCGAATACATCCCGCTTCTGGGCTTCCGTGCCGGCGCTGTGCATGACATCGGCAACGATCGCATTGATGCCGAGCGAACCGGTGATGCCGGCGCAGGCCCACGCCAGTTGCTCGGTCACGAGCACGACCTCGAGCACGCCGAGCCCGGCACCGCCGTGGGCGGTCGGCACCGTCAGATGGGCCAATCCGACTTCGCGGAGCTTCGCGTGAACTTCCAGCGGGAACTTCGCTTCGCGATCGCACTTCGCCGCAAGCGGCTGGATCTCGCGGCGTGCGAACTGCTGCGCAAGGTCACGGATCATGCGGTGTTCGGATGAAATCTGGAAATCCATTGCAGATCCTTGCGTCGATCGACGCCGTCAACGCACGACGTTCAAGCCGTCTCGGCCCACTTCCAGTCGCCGAACTGTTCGCGCAGCCGTGCCTTCAGGAACTTGCCGGCGGACGTGCGCGGAATCGCATCCACGAAGACCCACGCATCCGGCACCATCCATTTGACAAACTTCGCAGCGAGAAACTCGCGCAGATCGGACTCCGTCACCGCCGCACCGGACTTCCGGACCACGACGGCCAGCGGACGCTCGGACCACTTCGGGTGCGGCACGGCGATCACCGCGGCTTCCGCGACCGCCGGATGGCCCATGATGGCGTTCTCCAGATCGACCGACCTGATCCATTCGCCGCCGGACTTGATCAGGTCCTTCGTGCGGTCCGTGATCTTCAGGAATCCCAGCGGCGTGACAGCGGCGACGTCGCCGGTACGCAGCCACCCGTCGTCGGTGAAACTCGCCGCCGATTCCGGCAGGTCGTGATAGCGGCCGGTGATCCACGGGCCGCGAACCTGCAACTCACCGACCGCCTGCCCGTCCCACGGTTGCTCGCCGTCATCGCCGACGATGCGCATTTCCGTCAGCGGCACCGGATAGCCGGCCGTGGCGAGCACGGCGATCCGTTCGTCATCGGTGAAGCCGGTCTGTTGCTGCGTGAGCTTCGAGACCGTGCACAGCGGGGATGTTTCGGTCATGCCCCATCCTTGCGTCAACTGGATGCCGAGCGCCTCGAAGCGACGGATCAACGATTCGGGCGTCGCCGCGCCGCCGACGGTCAACCGGAGTCCGGGCTTCAATTTCCAACGGTCCGGATGCTGTTCGAGCAACTGGATCAAGCCGAGCCAGATGGTCGGCACGCCGCAACTGACGGTCACCTGCTCCTGCTCCAGCAACGGCAGCAGATCGTCGGGATGCAGGAACGGTCCCGGCATCACGAGCTTCACGCCGAGCATCGCCGCGGAGTACGGGATGCCCCAGGCATTGGCATGGAACATCGGCACGACCGGCAGCACGACGTCCTTGCCCGAAAGATTCAACGCATCGGGCAGACACTGCGACAACGAATGCAGTACCTGCGATCGATGGGAATACACGACACCTTTCGGCCGCCCGGTCGTGCCCGACGTGTAGCACATCGCGATCGGATCGTTCTCGTCCGCGTCGGGGTAGTCCCAATCGCCGGTCGCCGTCGCGAGGAATTCCTCGTAGTCGACATATTCGCCCGGCACCGGTTTGCCGCCGAGCGACACGACGATGACTTTCTCGATGCGGGTGTGCGCCTTGAAGGCTTCGAACAACGGCAGCAACACATCGTCGACGATCAGGAACCGGTCTTGCGCGTGGTTCGCGATGAACCCGATGTCCTCCGGCGACAGGCGCAGGTTCAGCGTGTGCAGCACCCCACCCGACGCGATGACGCCGAAGTAGCTCTCGAAATGGACGTAGTGGTTCCACATCAGCGTGGCGACGCGGTCTCCCTTGCGCAGTCCCGCTTTCTGCAGCGCCTCCGCGAGCAGCCGCGCGCGGCGGTGGAATGCCGCGTAGTTCGTCCGGTGCAGAGACTTGTCGGGCAGCCGGGAAACGATCTCGACGCCGCCATACAACGTGCCGGCCCGCTCGAGGAAATGGCACAGATTGAGCGGCGTGCCCATCATCGTGGACTGCATGTGCTCCTCCAATGGCCGTCTCGCCGGACGACTCGATGTACCACCCGTGTTCCGCAGCGCCGGAACTTCCGCCGCCGGTCCGATGCTCGCTAGGCGCCGGTCGTCAGCACGACCTTGCCGCTCACGCGCTTCTCCATCACTTCACGCAACGCATCCACCGCCTGTTCGAGCGGATAGGTCGCGTGCACGTGCGGTGCGACCTTGCCGTCGAGATACATCTGCAGCAGTTCCTCATTGTTGCGCCGGTTGCTCTCCGGCTCCTGCTTCGTGAATGCGCCCCAGAACACGCCGACGATGGAACAGCCCTTCAGCAGCGCGAGATTGAGCGGAATCTTCGGAATGTCGCCGGCGGCGAAACCCACCACCAGGAAGCGCCCTTTCCACGCCATGTCGCGCAGCGCCGGCTCGGAATACGGCCCGCCGACCGGGTCGTAGATCACGTCGACACCCCGGCCGGCCGTGATGGCCTTCACGCGGGTGCGCAGATCGTCGTTGGCATAGTTGATCAGTTCGTCGGCGCCGTTGGCGCGGCACACATCGAGTTTTGCATCGCTCGAAGCCGCGGCGATGACCTTCGCGCCCATCGCTTTGCCCAATTGCACCGCAGCCAGGCCCGTGCCGCCCGAAGCGCCGAGCACCAGCAGCGTCTCGCCGGGCTGCAACTGCGCGCGATCCTTCAACGCGTGGTACGACGTGCCGTAGGTGAGGATGAAGGCCGATGCCGGCACGAAATCCATGCCCTGCGGCAGCGAGATCAGCCGCTCGACGTCGACGATCAGTTCTTCGGCGAACCCGCCCCATGTGGCGGCGGCGATCACGCGGTCGCCGACCTTCCAACCGGTGACCCCGGAACCGACCACCTTCACGACGCCTGCCACTTCGCCGCCCGGCGAGAACGGCGGTTCCGGCTTGAACTGGTACTTGCCCTGGACGATCAGCGTGTCCGGAAAATTGACGCCCGCCGCCTTGACCGCGACGACGACCTGGCCGGCACCGGGCACGAGGGATGGCACGTCTTCCACGACGAGCGTGTCGGGCGGGCCGTACTGCTTGCAGAGCACTGCTTTCATGGTGTCTTGCTTTCCGGTTGAGGCACGCTGCGCCGACGCCGCGTGCCGTTGGAATCGTTCAGCCGTTCGTGGCCTTGAGGATGCGCTCCACCTGCCGCCAGCCGGCTTCCGCCATGGGACGCGCGCGACGGCCGGAATCGATCGCGTGCTGGCTGGCCGCCGTGCCTTCGACGACCCGACCCATGATGCCCTGCAGGATCGCCGCAAGGCGGAACATGTTGAAGGCCATGTAGAAGTCCCAGTTCGGGATCGACGTGCGGCCGGTACGACGGCAATAAGCCTCGACGTATTGCTCTTCCGTCGGAATGCCGAGCGCCGGCAGGTCCAGCTGGTCCATGCCGCGGAATTCGTCCGGCGACAGCCGCCACGTCATGCAGTGATACGCGAAATCGGCGAGCGGATGTCCGAGCGTCGACAGCTCCCAGTCGAGCACCGCCAGCAGCTTCGGTTCGGTCGGATGGAAAATGACGTTGTCGAGGCGATAGTCGCCATGGACGATGGACGTTTCATCACCTGCGGGGATGTTCTTCGGCAACCATTCGATCAGGTTCTCGAAGGCCTCGATGCGTTCGGTTTCCGACGCGCGATACTGCTTGGACCACCGCGCGATCTGCCGTTCGAGATAGTTGCCCGGCT
>JAHCKV010000700.1 GCA_026125595.1 Burkholderiales bacterium
CGTTCGGCGTGATGAACAAGGTCCAGCGCGCGGCGCAACTCACCAAGGCGTTCCGCATCACCGGCACGCCGACCATCATCGTCAACGGCAAGTACATCACCGGGCCATCCTATGCGATGGAAGACAACGGCGTGAACTACCCGCGCATGACCGCCGTGATGGACGACCTGATCAATATGGAACGCAAGAAGAAGTGACGTCTCGAGGTGTGTTCGAGGGCCGGCCGTCGCGTCGGCCCTTTTCGTTTGCGGCGGCCCCATGACGGCGCAGCGCGTCATCATCACCGGCGCGTCGGATGGCGTCGGTGCGGCGCTGGCCCGGGTCTACGCGCGACGTGGCGCGGTTCTCGGATTGATCGCCCGGCGCGGTGGTGCGCTCGCCGGACTCGCCGCAGAACTCGGCACGACCGTGGCGACCTATGCCGTCGACGTCCGCGATGCCTCGGCACTGGCCGCCGCCGCGCGGGATTTCGAGAGCCGCTTCGGTCCGCCCGACGTCGTCATCGCCAACGCCGGCGTCAACGCCGGGACCCTCACGCAGTTCCCCGAAGATGTGCCGGTCGTGCAGTGGATCTTCGACGTCAACGTCATCGGCACGGTGAAGACGTTTCAGTCGTTCCTGCCGGCCATGCTCGCCGCGCGGCGGGGGGTGCTGGTGGGTATCGCCAGCGTTGCCGGCATCCGTGGACTGCCCGGCAACGGCGCCTATTGCGCGTCGAAGTCGGCCGTCATCACCTATGTCGAGAGTCTGCGGGTGGAACTGCGGGGCAGCGGTGTCGACGCACTGACGATCGCGCCGGGCTTCATCGCCACGACGATGACGGCGCGCAACCCGTACCCGATGCCGTTCCAACTGACGGCCGACGAAGCGGCGCGACGGTTCGTGCGGGCCATCGACGCGCGGCGACGCTACGCGGTGATTCCGTGGCAGATGGGCATCGTCGCGAGGCTGCTGCGACTGGTGCCGCGATGGATATTCGACCGGGCGACGTCCGGCGGCAAGCGCAAACCGCGCCGGACCGCCGCGCCCGACTGACGTTACTGCAGCGTCAGCCCCGTGACCTGTTCCAGCGTCCGGATCGCGACCACCGGATCCTCGACCTTGATGGTGGTCATGCCGAGCGCCTTGGCCGGCTTCAGGTTGATGCCCAGATCATCCAGGTAGACGGCCTCGGACGGCTCGACACCGAGCCGCTTGCACGCCATCGTGTAGATGGCCGGTTCCGGCTTGCGCACGCCCACCTTGCTCGATTCGAGCACGAACGCGAACAGCGGCAGCACGTCCCGCCACGCGGCACCCCGTTCGGCGGAGACCACGTCCGGGCCCAGATCGCCGAAGTTGTTCGTGATGCACGCCACGTGGAAGTGCTCACGGCAGCGCCGCAGCGCTTCCACCATGGCCGGCCGGATCTCGCCGAACAGCAGACCGGCGACGACGCTGCCGGGCACCGGATGGCCGAGGGCGCGGGATTCCGCCTCGAATGCCGCGTCGAACGCAGCGATGTCGATCTCGCCCCGCTCGAGCCGAGCCCATGCGTTGTCGTCGGGATTGAGCGTGTTGACCTTGCGGATGAACCCTTCGGGCAGTCCGTTCCGGCGTTCATATCGGGAAAAGGCGTCGAACGGACTGGTGCTGAACACACCGCCGAAGTCCCACAGCACGGCTCGGATCATGGATGCGCTTTCTTGTAAGTGTCGATGGCGCGGCGAAGCTCTTTCTGCTCCTCGCACGGAATCGGCGTGCACAGCCGGGTC
>JAHCKV010000701.1 GCA_026125595.1 Burkholderiales bacterium
CGGCGGATCGCAAGGCCTATGTCGAGATCCTGAACCGGGACGGCAGGGTCAGCGATCACGAGCTGCGGCTGCGTCGCAAGGACGGTTCGGTGATGTGGGTCATCCTGAACGGCACGATCGTCCCGTTCGGTGCAGAGGAACTGATCGTCGCGTGGACCTACGACGTCACGGAACGCCATCGCCGTGCGGAACGGATGCGGCTCGCCGCCGAGCAGGAACAGAAGACGATCCTCGACACGTCGCCGGTCGGGATCGGCTTCTTCACCGATCAACGCATGGTGCACTGCAACCAGATGCTCGTGTCGTTGTTCGGCTACCCGGATCTGGCGGCCCTCCAAGCCCGGCCGCTGCCGACGCTGCTCGCGGATCCGGACGATTTGCCGCGACTGGCGAAGGAAGCCGTGCAGCATTTCGACGCGGGCGGGCGCTACCAGGGCGAATGGTTGACCGTCCGCGCCGACGGCACACCGTTCTGGGCCCAGCTCACCGCGATGCGATTGCCCGACACCGGCGGTGATCGAACGGCGCTGTGGATGGTCGAGGACATCACCGAGCGCAGGCAGCGGGAACAGACACTGGCGGACCGCGAGGCGCTGCTGCGGGTGTTGCTCGAATCGAGCCCGGCCGGACTGGCGTTGGCCACGCCGGGCGGCGAACTGCGGTACGCGACGCCGCTGTGGTCCGAGATGTTCGGCTACGACGTCGAGAGCTTCAAAGGACTGACCGCCGCGGTGCTGTACAGCGATCCGGCCGACCGTGTCGGCTTCACCGAGTTGCTGCAGCGGGACGGGCGCGTCGTCGACCGGGAGAAGATGGCCAAGCGGCGGGACGGCAGCACGTTCTGGGCGCGCGTCAGTGCGACGCCGGTGCGTATCGGCGGCGAAGATCTGATCGCCGTGTGGGTGCAGGACAGCACACAGCGCCGGCTGTATGACGAACAGCTGGCCGCTGCGCAGGAAGCGTTGCGCGTTGCCGTCGAGGAGCACCGGGCCATCTTCGAGACCAGTGCCCAGGGGGTGGGGCTGCTGAAGGACCGCGTCATCCTGCGTTGCAATCGACGCATGGAAGAGATCTTCGGATACGAACCCGGAGCACTGGTGGGCAGGGGCACGCGGATCCTCTACGACTCCGACGAGGCGTACGAGCTCGCCGGCCGGGGCTACAACCAGGCGATCCGCGGCGAGACCAACGTTCGCGAGCAACGCATGATGCGTAGCGACGGCAGCCTGTTCTGGTGCCGGATCACCGGCCGCGCGATGGTGCCGGGCGATCCGGGCCGCGGTTTCGTGATCTCGTACGAGGACGTGAACGACCAGCACGCGGCGATCGTCGCGATCAGGGCAATGAACGAGGAACAGCTCGCGATCTTCGCGGCGGTCACGTCGGGCATCGCGCTGATCAAGGACCGCAGCATCCGCAGCTGCAACGCCAAGCTCGAAGAGATCTTCGGCTACGCGGCAGGTGAGTTTCGGGGCAAGCCGACACGGCTCTGGTATGCGACGGACGAGGCGCATGCGGCGATCGGTCGCGAGATCCGCGACGACTTCAGTCGCGGCGCCACCCATCGCAGCGAACGTGAGGTCGTGCGCAAGGATGGCACGCCGTTCTGGTGCCGGTTCAGCGGCCGTCTGCTCGACCCGGCCGATCCGGACAAGGGGGCGGTCTGGATGGTCGAAGACGTGACGGAGGAGCGCGAAGCGGCGGCGGCGTTGCTGCACGCGAAGGAACTGGCGGAGGAAGCGACGCGGGC
>JAHCKV010000702.1 GCA_026125595.1 Burkholderiales bacterium
CGGGGCCCTTTGGCGCGACGATCCCGCCGCGGGCCACGAGCTTCGCGATCGTGTCGTTGTCGATGGTCCACAGTGGATAGCTGGTGGTGCTGGTGTCGTGGGCCGCATCGACGACGCCGAGCTTGTGGCTGCCGGGAATGAACATCAGCGGGCCATTGAATTCGTTCACTTCGCCGAGAAAGATCGCGACGTTCATCGCGCGCGGCTCGGGCATCTCGTCGTCATTCTTCCAGGTGCCGTAGTCCTGGTGCCATTGCCAGACTTCACCGCTGAATGCCGCTTTGCCGTTGATCTTGAACTGGTGCATGTAGACGTCTTCGCCGAACAGCTGGCGGACCGGGTTCACCATGCGGGGATGCCGGGCAAGCCGGCCATACACGTTGCTGTACAGATGTGCGGCGAAGTTGGTCCGCACCGCATCGCTGTGCTTCTCGCGGACGTTCTCGGGCCGCCGCTGCGCGTACAGGTGCGGTACTTCGCCGAGCAGCGTCGACACCTCCGCGGGCGTGAACAGCGACGGAAAGAACAGATAACCGTCCTCGTCGAAGCGAGCGAGTTGTTCGGCACTGAGTTTCATGGTGTTTCCTCCAGGATCGTGTCGTCGGTATCAAGCCGAACGGATGTGGACCGCGACAAACGCGGCCAGACGCTGTCCCGCCGCTTCGCAATGATCGCGTGCGAGCTTTTCCGCGTGATCGGCCCGACCCGCGGCGATGGCTTCGAGAATCGCTTCATGCTCGTCCCAGATCGCGCCGCGCATGCCTTCGGCGCGCAGCACCGCGCCCATCGCGCGACGGATGTGCCGCCAATGGGTGTCGGCGCTGGCGGCGATCAGCGGATTGCCCGATGCGGCATAGACGGACTGATGGAATTGCAGATCCGCGTCGATCATCGGACCGACGCCGTCGCCCGACGCGATGCGTCGGCCGTGCTCCATCTGCGTGCGGTCGATCGGTACGCGCGCTTCGGCCGCCTGACGGGCCGCGAGCCCGTCCAGCACGCCGCGTACGGCATAGAGCTGCGTGATGTGGTCCGCGTCGAGCGGCGCCACCATCACGCCGCGCTTGCCGGCGTCGATGACGAAGCCGTCGCGCTTCAGCATGCGCAGCGCCTGGATTACCGGCTGCCGCGAGACTTCCAGCGAAGCGGCCAGTTCCTCCTGCGTCAGCCGGGCGGCGGGCGCGAGGCTGCCGTTGCAGATGGCGTCCAGCAGGCGGCGATACACCTGGTCGGCGACATCCGGCGCGAACTCGATTTTCTGCAGGGCGAGCGACATGGGCGATGGATAATTTGAATTCTGTATACAGAATACGTCTTTGTCCGGCTTGGATCAAGCGTTGCGCGGGCCGGCGCCAGCGCGCCCGACGTCGGCGGTTCGGAGGGAGCGGACCGATCCACCGCTTCGTGCCGCCGGACGCGTCGAGTCTTCGGGCCGGTTGTCGATGGAGCGTGCTCGCGACGCGGGTCGACCGATGGCGCAGACGATGGAACATCGGACTGCGCGGCCGGTGCGCGCGGAGCCGCGACGATCGGCGAAGCGCGCCGTCGCGGAACGATTTCGACGCGTCGTCAGATCGTTCTGGCTGTCACGGTTAAAAATTCTCACGCGAATGTTCGCGGTATCTCCGTCGCGAATGACGAAGAACGCCGTGTTTTTCGTCGTGCGGTCGGGCGTGGATTACGGTCTCGACGAAAGTGTCGATCGAAATGATTTTTTGGCTGAACTCGCTGGACAAAGCGGGTATT
>JAHCKV010000703.1 GCA_026125595.1 Burkholderiales bacterium
CCGCGGACGAAGCACTCTACGAAGCCAAGCGCGCCGGCCGCAATCGGGTAGTGATGCGCGACATTGCATCGCCGACGCCGGTCGAAGCGGAAGTCTAAGCCCCGCCACCCTGAGCGTCAGGCCGCCGCGGAAGCCGGACCGCCCGGCTCGACGACCAGCACGTCACAGACCGAATCGGCGAGCACGTGCCGCGTCACGCTGCCGAGCAACAGATCCTCTACGGGTGACTCGCCCTGCTTGCCCATGACGATCAGCTCCGCGCCGGAAGCCTTTTCGCAATCGAGGATCGCCAGCGCCGGATCGCCGTGCTCGACGATCGGCACGAACCGGCGCCGATCGTCGTCGAGCGAGGCGACCAGTGCATCGATGGCGTCGAGCGCGCGCTGCCGCGCCGCCAGTCGATAGGCGAGGATCTCGTCGTTCGACACGCCGGCCAGCCACAGCTTGCCCTCGAACGGCACCGTGAACGCGTGGAACACCGTGATCTGTGCATCGGGAGCGATGGCCGCGGCGGCACGCAACGCCGCGACGCTCGCCGGCGAGAAATCCACCGGCACCAGGACGTCGCGATACGGCGTCTCGGCCGGCCGTTTGACCACCAGCACCGGCCGCCGCGACCGGCGCACCAGGACCTCCGCCGTCGTGCCGAGCAGCAGATCGCGCAGCACGCGCGTGCCACGAGCGCCGAGCACCAGCAGATCGGTGCGCTCCGCGACCTTCAGGATCTCTTCCCGCACGCGGCCGATGCGCACCAGCGGCGTGACCTCGATGCCGGCACTGCCACCGATGGGCCGTGCGACGTCGTCCAGCATCTGCGCCGCGTCGGCCGACAGTTTCTGTTCCGCTTCCGCCGGATTGCGAAACATTTCCGCCAGTGTCTGCAGCGACGGACCGTTCAGCACGTGCAACAGCTCCAGACTCGCCTGGTGCTCGGTGGCGAGCAGCGCCGCGCGCTGCACCGCATGCTGCGCGTCTTCCGAGAAATCGGTCGCGACCGACAATTGCCTGAACTCCCTCATGCAGCACTCCTTGCAGGGCGTGGCGAGCGCGGATCGACGCCCGGCTGCCGCACACGCCGCGACCGGTACAACCGGATCGCGGCCTTCTCCAGCTCGGCGATGATGAACACCACCGCGCCGACCAACACCACCTTCAACCATTCGTTCGCCGACAGCGACACCGAACCGAACACGCGTTGCAGCGGGCTCCAGTGCACGAACGCCAGCTGCAGCAGCCCGCACACCGCCAACGCCCACAGCACGACCCGATTGCCGAACAGGCCCTGGCGCGACAGCACCGACGACAGCAGATAGCGGCTGTTGACGAGGTAGAACATCTCGACCGTGACCACCGCACTGACCGCCATGGTGCGTGCCGTTTCGATCGACGCGCCGCGATCCAGTTCCCACAGAAACAGACCGAATGCGCCGGCCATCATCAGCACCGACACCATCACGACACGCCAGATGAAAAAACCAGAGAACAACGGCTCGCGCGGATCACGCGGCGGGCGGTTCATCACGTCTTCCTCGGCCGGCTCGAACGCCAGCGCCAACCCGAGCGTGCTGGAGGTAACCATGTTGATCCACAGCACCTGGATGGCCGTCAGCGGCAGCACCAGCCCGAGCAGGATCGCGAGGATCACGATCAGCCCTTCGCCGCCGTTGGTCGGCAGCATGAAGAGGATGAACTTGCGGATGTTGTCGTAGATGCCGCGACCTTCGCGCACCGCCTTGCCGATGGT
>JAHCKV010000704.1 GCA_026125595.1 Burkholderiales bacterium
AGTCCGCCGTTGCTGATCGCGTGGATGCCGGCGTCGAGACGGGTGGATCCGCCGCGATTGGACGCGAACCAGACACCGCCGTGATCGGCGACCAGCAGGTTGAATCCATCGTACTGGTCACCGGTCGCGACGGCCCGGGCCGCCAGCGTCGCCGCGTCGTCGGTGGTGGTCAGGCAGTCGCGGACCAGCAGACCGCGGGACCGCGGCGCGGGATGTCGCCGCGACGGATCACGGAAGTTGGTGATCGCGGCGAGACTGCCGCGCCGCGACAATCCCATCCAGGTACCGCCCTTGTCGAGATCCCGGCCGGCGAGGATGTCCAGATCGGGCCAGAACTCCGCCGGGGCAGCCGGGCGATGGAAGAACTCGTCACGGTTGGCGGCCACGACCACCGGATACCGGGCGTGGACTCCCAGGGCGATGCCGAGCAGACACATGGTTCAGGCGTCGCCGAAGCGTTCGATCCGTCGGCGCGAACCCGGCGCCAGCAGGTCGGGAAGACCGCTGTCGGCGGCGCAGCGCGTCAGATGCTGCTCGAAACCGTCGGGATCGGTCACGTCGGTGTAGATCTCCATCCAGAGGGTCGGTTCATCGCACTTGATCTGCAACCGCCCGGCGATACCCGTGGCGTGTCGCAGCCGGTCGAACAATGTCGCGATCGCGCGCCGGGCGACGGCGGCCTGCGGCGCATCGATGCGGTAATAGATATAGAAATGCGTGGCATCCGCGGTGCCCACGATCGTTCAGGCAGCAGCGACGTCGAAGGGTCGGACGTTCGCCAGCGCGACCGGGCCGACGTCGCCGGCGTGCAGCGCGGTCGCCGCGGCCGCGGCATCGCGATCGAGTGCGGCGATCACGAGGAAGCCGCCATCGGCAGCGGGAGCCGACGCGACGGCATGGCCGATCGCGGCGTCACCGGCGCGGATGACCGTGCCCGGTGCGACGTCGGCCGCGGCAGAGGCGCGATGCAACCGCCGCTTGATCTCGCCGCGGTAGTGCGTCCGGGCGACGATTTCCTGGCCTGGATAGCACCCCTTGGCGAAACTGACCCCGCCGAGCCGGTCGAGATCGACCATCTGCGGAACGAACTGATCCTGGTTCGCCGGCACGATCCACGGTGCGCCGGCTTCGAGATCCATCCGGTGCCAGCGAGCCGGGCCGGTCGGCCGGGCGCCGTGGGCGACGGCGTTCTGCCAGATCGCCACCAGTGCCGCCGGATCCCCGTGGACCAGCGCACGATCGCCGTCCAGCCCGAGCGCGAGATAGCCGTCGCCCAGCACGCATTCGCCCGGCGCCCCTCCCAGCGGGATGCCGATGATGCCGAGGGTGGCTTCGTCCTCCGGCAGCCCGATCCGGACTTTCGAGCGCAGCACGAACCGACGCAGACGCGCGACGAGATCGGTCGCGACGGTGGCGGGCAACGACAACGTCCAGCTCTCGTCGCCGCAGGCCAGCCGGAACACGGCCAACAGCCGTCCTTTGGGCGACAAATAGCCGCTCCAGTGCCATTCGCCGGGCGACAGGTCGTGCACGTCATTGGTGAACTGGCCCTGCAGGAAGGTGCGCGCGTCGGCACCGTCCACGCGGACCGTCGCGAAATCGGGCAACGCGACGATCGACGGTTCGGAATCGGGTCCTGCGGCGAAGGTCTGCGTCGCAAGGAAGGCCTGCCAGATGGGGGTCATGTCGCGGGAAACCGGAGGAGGGGGCGCCGGCGCAGGGTGGGTGGCCGGAGCACGGGAA
>JAHCKV010000705.1 GCA_026125595.1 Burkholderiales bacterium
TGGTGGTCGGACCAGAAGCGGAACGCGTGTGCGGGACTGCCGGGCAACTCCCGCGCGATGACGAAGGTGCGGTGGTCGACATCGACGCCCATCAGTGATCCTTCTCTTCCGGTATCTCGGTCATGAGCGCTGCCAGCCGGTCGAAGGCGGCATTCATTTCCGTCTCGCGTTGCTCGATCCAATGGTTGACGGCGCGGAACGCATCGGGACGCATGCGGTAAGTCCGGACGCGCCCCAGCTTCTCCGAGACGACGATGCCGCCCTCTTCGAGCACGCGCAGATGCTTGAGAACGGCCGGCAACTGGATTTCGGCCGGTTCGGCGAGCGCCTTCACCGACGCCGGCCCCTTGGCAAGCTGCGCGATGAAGCGGCGGCGATGGGGATCCGCCAGCGCCTGGAACAGCCGATCGAAATGCTCCGACTGCGGATCCATCATTCGGCGGCCTCGAGGAAACGCTTCGGCATTGCCTCCTTGTAGGGGAAGAATTTGAAGTAGGGTCGCGCTTCGGCGATCACGCGCTCGACGGAGGGGCGCTGCAACAACCGCTCGAGATATGTCGCAAGCCGTGGCTGGTCATCTTTGAAAGGATGGACGATGGCGGCGAAGAACAGCGCCGGCAGGGCCGAACAGTCCGCCATGGTGAAGTCGTCGCCGGTTGTCCATTGCCTGCCGAAGAGCTGCCCCTCGATCATCGTGTAGGCTGTCTCGAGCGTGGCATGCGCATCGGCAACGCCATAGGGATCGTGATGGCCTTCGGGGCGAAGGCGGTCGGTGACGATCTTCTGCATCGGGACGCTGACATAGAGGTCGTAGAAGCGGTCCCAGAGCCTCACGTCCAGTAGATGCCGGGTATCGTCCGGAAGCAGCAGGACCGGACCTGGATAGCGTTGCTGCAGGTATTCGATGATGATGCTGGTCTCCTGCACGACCCGGCCGGTTTCGGTGTCGTGCAGAACGGGTATCTTGCCCACTGGCCAGCGTTCGATATGCGCAGCGGCCGAGCCGGGATCGGCGAAATCGACGATCTTCGCCTCGAAGGGCGTGCCGTTCTCGTAGAGTCCGATCAGGACCTTGTGACAGAACGAAGCGAGCGGATGGAGATACAGCGTCAGCGCCATGACGGCCCCTTAGTTTCCAGTATTGGAAACTTATGCTGCTCGCCGATTTTGTTCAAGGAAACTTTCCGGCCCAGGAAACTTTATCCGGCATTCGCCTTGTGGTGGGTGGCTGGACCGAGATGGTCCCCGTCGCGACCGGCACCGCCCATTCGCATCGAATAGTTCGCAAAATCTATTCTGAATGGTGGGTTGTTTGGCGCGCCGGTCAGAATAGAACTGCGAACTCTTATGTGATTGATATATCCAGATAAATTTAGATGCGCCACCCTACGATGTCTGCTTCGCGCCCTAACTCCGACCGTCCAAGTAACAATCGGGAGGCTCTAGGAGCGGACATACAGATGGGTATCGAAATATTGCGCGCAGGTCGTCCTGCTCTGATCTTGAGCAGGCCATGTATACGCTCGGTGAAGGCATATACGGCTTGCCTGTAAGGGGTAGACGATCGGGCGTTGGATCGATCAATTTGAGTCGTCACCCTCCGCCAAGGCCAGCCTCGTGAACCGAAACATTGATGCCGTTCTGCGCTATTGGCGCACTTCCTTGGCTGACGGAGCTTTGGGAGAAGGCAAGTTTAGCCAACGGGATCGCCAACGATTTATCGAGCTCTCCTCGGA
>JAHCKV010000706.1 GCA_026125595.1 Burkholderiales bacterium
CGTTCTCGGTTTTCGTGACACCGTAGGCCGTGCCCATCACGGCCTGGTGGCCCTTGCCGAGATTCATCGCGACCTTGCCGGACGGGCTGTCGAACGTGAGTTTTTCGAACGCGGCGACCACGTCTTCGCTGGAAGGTGTCGCGGCATTCTTGCCCTTGGCCTTCTCGAATGCCGCCTTCACGCCGAGGAACGCCTGCGCCGTGCTGTAGGCCGGGTAGTTCGGGTCGAGTCCGCCGCTCTTGCTCTTGTAGGTCTCGACGAGCCACTGCTTCAACGGCGACTCGGGGGCGAACACGCCGTTGGTACCGCGCGCGCCGACGATCGTGCCGTCCGGAATCCGGCCCGGCAGTCGGTGCAGGTACGGCTCGCCGGCCACCAGCACCAGTTGCGGCTTCTTGAACAGATTGCGCGGCTGGGCCTGGATCATGAAGGCTTCGAGATCACCGCCCCACAGGCTGGAGTGGATCACGTCGGCGTTGGACGAGAGCAGTGCGGAAATTTCGGCGCCGTACTGGCCGGCACCGAATTTCGGCATTTGCGAACCGAGGATCTCGGCATCCGGCTTGATGGCCTTCACCGACGCTTCGAAATCGTTCCACGAGTCCTGTCCGAACGCGTAGTTCTGGTTGATGCCGGTCACGCGCTTCAGGTTCGGCTGTGCTTCCGCGAGATACAGCGTCGCCGCGATGGCGTCCATCGTGGCGTGCGGGCGCGTGCGGAACACGTACTTGAACGAACTTTCCTCGAAGACCCGCGGCGTGCCGCAGTCGAGCAGCACGGTGATCTTCTTCAGCTCGTCGGCGACCGGGGCGATCGCGAGACAATCACCGCTGCCGATATAGCCGATCACGACATCCACATTCTGGCGCTGGACCAGCGTGCGGAACTCGCTGACCTGCTTGGTGGCGCCGCCGTTCTCGTCGATGATCACCAGCTCGATGGGCATGCCGGCGATGCCGACGCTCTGGTACGGCGCCGGCACCTTGCCGGCGTTCAGCGATTCGACGATGGCTTCGGCGGCGATCTTCGCCGGAACGCCGAACGGGCCGGAGGCCGGGCCCGACAGGTAGGTCACGAAGCCGACCTTGATGCTCTTCTTGTCTTGGGCCAGGGCCGGGGCGGCGAACACCGCGGTGGCGGCCACGCCGATGCAAAGGGCGCGCACGGCGCGTGCGAAACGGGACATGAAGGTTCTCCTCCCCTTGCCGGGTTGTCTTGGTTCGGCTGGCAGCGAGGCTGCGCCGGACCGCGAATCTAGCAGGACGTGGCGTCCAGCAACAAGCCGTTTCGGGCTTTCAGGCCTCGGCCCGCAGCCGCGCGACCAGCCGGCGCGCCCGATCGCCGTAGGCGCCGCCGAACAGATGAAAGTGGTTCAGCATGTGATAGAGGTTGTAGAGATCGCGGCGGACGGCGTAACCGGCGTCGACCGGCCATACCGCCCGGTAAGCCGCCGTGAAATCCGGGCTGAACCCGCCGAACAGCTCGGTCATCGCCAGATCGGTTTCACGGTCGCCGTAGTAAGGCGCCGGGTCGAAGACGGCACCCCGGCCATCGCGAGTGGCGGCTGCGTTGCCGCGCCACAGATCGCCGTGCAGCAGCGACGGCAGCGGCGCGTGTCCGGCCAGCAGGGTCGGGAGCACCGCCAGCAGTGCTTCCCCGTCGGCGGCGAGACGACGGCCTTCGTCGCCGCGCCGGGCGGCCCGTGCGAACTGCGGCGCGAGCCGGCGATCGCC
>JAHCKV010000707.1 GCA_026125595.1 Burkholderiales bacterium
CGGCATGCGGTGCGGCGCGTCGGACCCCATGGTAAGGGATGAACCGCCCCATACGGTCGTTTGCCCGCGACGCCGCGCCGCTGGCGCGCGAATTGCGCCGGTTCCGACAGATCCGTCATACCGGAGGTTCCACGATGCTTCGATGGAAATGTCTGCCGCTGCTGGCGGCAATGCTTGCCGGCTGTTCGAGTTCCAGCCCGATCATCCCCGACAAGGAGGTCGCGATCTCGCCGAGTCTGCATCCGCCGCTGGAGACGGTGGTTCTCGCGGCCGCAGTCGGCGTCGCCGCGTTCTATGTCGTCGACCCGCTCGCGCCGAACTGGGAAGTGCGGGTTCATCAACTGGACGACACCCGCGTGGAGATCAATCTGCGCAAGAAGCGCTTCTCCACCGGCGGCGACGGCGAGGCGATGAACCTGTTCCGCCGCAAGGCGCAGGAGATCGCCGAGGAATCCGGTTCCCCCGGCTTCAGCATCCTGCGTTACAGCGAAGGCATCGACTCGGAAACCATGGTGGCCCGTCGATTCTCGCGCGGTGTCATCCGGTTGTTGCCGCCGGCATAGTTCGCGACATCACACGCGGCCCTGGGTGTCCGAAACGACGAGCCGCAGCGCGGCCGAATCCCAACGGGTACCAGGACGTCCCATCAGCGCGTTGAAGGCCTGGGCCGCGAGCGCCAGGCCCGGCACCGGCGTCTTCGACGCGGCGGCGCATTCGAGCACGATGTGGGAATCCTTGTGGTGCAGCGCCGCGTCGAGGCCGGCTTCGAACTGCCGGTTCATCATCCGTGGCCCGAAGACCTCGAGCATGCGGCTTCCGGCGAAGCCCTTCATCAGCGCCGTCCACACCGGCTCGAACGGCACGTCGTTGGCCGCCGCAAACGCCATCGCCTCGGCGATGCCGTGGATGCTGACCACCAGCACGAGTTGATTGGCGGCCTTCGCCGCCTGCCCCGAGCCGGTCTCTCCGACGTGGATCAGCGTCTTGCCGAACGTACTCAGCAGCGGCAACGCCCGTTCGTACGCGGCCTTCGAGCCGCCGGCCATGATCGACAGCGTGCCGGCGGCGGCACCGACCTCGCCGCCCGAGACCGGTGCGTCGATGAACTCGATCTGCCGCTCCCGCAGTCGCGCCGCGATCCGGCGCACGGTGTCCGGCGGAATGGTGCTGCAGTCGATCACGATGCTGCCCGGTTTCGCGCCTTCGGCGATGCCCTGCTCGCCCAGTACGACCGACTCGACGTCGGGCCCGGCCATGACCATCGTGAAGATCACGTCGCTGCGCCGGGCGACTTCCGCTGGTGAATCGCAGCGTGTCGCACCGGCGTCCACCACCGATTGCGCGGACTCCGGGCGCCGGGACCAGACGGCCAGTTCGTAACCCGCCTTCATCAGATTGAGCGCCATCGGCCGCCCCATCGCGCCCAGGCCGATGAAGCCGACCGTGGGCCTGGCGCCGGCAGTGCCGTCCACCGACGCGTCGGCATTGACCGGCTCGGTCGATGCCAGCGGCGCCGTGATGCGTTCGCCGGCGCTGCGCTCGATGACCTTGACCACCGCCGCTGAGTCGATCTCGCCGTCGCCACCACCGACCAGCGCATTCAGGTGCTGCGCGATCAGCGCCGACTGCGGCAACGCGAGGCCGTAGTGATAGGCGGTCTGCATCACGATGTTCAGATCCTTCGCATGCAGCGCGGCCTTGAAGCCCGGCTGAAAATTGCGCGACAGCATCCG
>JAHCKV010000708.1 GCA_026125595.1 Burkholderiales bacterium
ATGCTCTTGGTCAGCACTTCACGCGCGGCGCCTTGCTCCAGATTGGCGATGATCGGACCAAACCCGAACAGGCCCATCGCGATGACGACGAAACCGATACCGTCCGACAGTTCCGGAATGTCGAACGTGAAGCGTTGATCGCCGGTGGTCTGGTCCATGCCGACCAGACCCAGCAAGATGCCGAGCGTGATCATCGCGAGCGCCTTGATCACCGAGCCCTGCGCCAGCACCACCGCGGCGATGAGCCCCAGCACCATCAGCGAAAAATACTCGGCCGCACCGAACCGGAGCGCGAACTGTGCAAGCGGCGGCGCAAACGCCGCGACCGCAAGCGTCGCGACGCAACCGGCGATGAACGAGCCGATCGCCGCGATCGCAAGCGCTGCCCCCGCGCGTCCGCGACGCGCCATCGCGTAACCATCGAGACAGGTCACAACCGACGATGCTTCGCCCGGCAGGTTCACGAGAATCGCAGACGTGGAGCCACCGTACTGCGCGCCGTAGTAGATGCCAGCCAGCATGATCAGCGCCGACACCGGTTCCAGGTGGAACGTCAGGGGCAGCAACATCGAGATGGTCGCCACCGGACCGATGCCGGGCAGCACGCCGATCAACGTGCCGAGCACCACCCCACCGAAGCAGTACAGCAGGTTCTGCCAACTGGCGGCGACTTCGAGGCCGAGGGTCAGGTTCTGGAGGAGTTCCATGGACGATCAGCCGTGGCCCGGCCACAGCTTGAGCGGCAGATCGAGTCCGGCGATGAACACCAGCCAGCCGAGCACCGTCATCGCCAGGATCAGGATCGCCGTTTCGAGCACCGGACGCGCCGGTTCCGCCACCGCTGCGACGAGAATCAGCAGCACGATCGCCGGCAGAAAACCGAGAGTCTCGAGGCACGCACCGAAAACCGCGAGGGAGGCCAACACCAGCAGCAGCGGACGCAGGCGCCACGCCGCGAGGGCGGGCCCGGTGTGGCGCAGGCCGGCCACGAGCACCAGCGCCCCGAGAACGACCAGCAGCAGCGCGATGACGCGCGGAAAATAGCCGGGGCCCATCGAGACGAGCGTACCGATGCGGTAGTCACGTCCGATGCCGAGCGCGAAGCCGCCAACAGCCATGAACAGCAAGCCGGCGGCACATTCGCGGGGTGCCCGCGCGAATCGCTGCATCGTCTCCTCCCCATCTTGAATGCTTGTAGTCGCCCGATTGTTCCATAGGGCGCCGCGCGCGGGCAACGCAATTGCCGTTACGGCGCGCGTCGATCCACCAGCCTGGGGAACGCGCGAGCGGTCGAACCCCCGACTTTGATATCATCGACAGCCATCCATGTGCCGGCTTCCACTCGTGCATCGCCATCGTCATCTCGTTGCAGTCGCTCCCACGGATCCGGTGGTATCGCGCCACTTCGTATGAGCCGCGCACGCCCACCGACGTCCGCTGCCCATGGCACAACTGTTCGTGTTGCATCCCGCGACGCCCCAGCGCCGTCTGCTCGAGCGCGCCGCCGAAGCCCTGCGTCGCGGGCAGGTGATCGCCTAGCCCACCGATTCCTGCTATGCGCTCGGTTGCCATCTCGGCGACAAGGGCGCCTTGCAGCGCATCCGCACGATCCGTCAGATGGACGAGCAGCACCACATGACGCTCGTGTGTCGCGATCTGAGCGAGATCGCGCGCTATGCGCTGGTCGACAATCCGCAGTACCGCTGGCTTCGGGCCGCGACACCGGGCAGT
>JAHCKV010000709.1 GCA_026125595.1 Burkholderiales bacterium
TGGGTCGTTCCCGAAGGCGGCGGCGGTCCGAACTACCCCAACATGTGACACCGGCGCACCTCCCGCACGTCTCGTCACCCCGGTACCCACCATGACCGAAGCCCGCTCCGGCCTCGAAGCCGTGCTCGACCGCATCGCGACCAGCGTCGATCCCTCCGTCACGCTGCTGGCCGAATTGGTGTCGGAGATCCGGCCGGCGGATCCACACGATGGCGAACAGGCCCTGAAGAATTTTCAGGCAGTGGAGTTCCTGCTGCATTCGCACCCGCGCTGGCGCGATGGTCTGCGACGGCATTTGATCGCGCTGACCGCCGCCCGCCACCAGACCACGGTCTACGCCGATCTGGGCATCCTGCCCGGCACCGGCTTCTTCTCGGAACTGCGCCGTCGACTGTCCGAGCGGATCCTGCCGGCGGCCATCGACGCAGCCGAGCTGCGCGATGCCCTGGGCATCGCGTTCCCGAAGCGCACCGACCACGTGTGGATCGACGCGATCGACGATGTCCGGTGGTGCAATCTGTTCGACATCATCGGCGTCGACTTTTTCGCCACCGAAGGCAATCCGACGGTTCCCGAGGTGCTCGATGCGATCCAGATCCTCGCGGCGCGTATCGCGTCGATGGGCGTCGAGCCGGAACTGGCGCGCGTGTTTCCGCAGCTGCGCGAGCACCGTTCGCCGTTTCTCGCGCAACAGGCCGAGGTGCAGCACTACCTCGACGCGGTCCGCGGTGCGCTCGATGCCGGCCAGTTGCCGGAAGTCGACGAACGTCATGTCCGCGTGTTGCTCGACCAATGCCGCAACGTCATTTCACGGATCCGTCGCGGCACCGGCCATACGGGCATCAGCGTCGCGCTGACCTATTTGCTGCAGCGGCTGTCGGAAACCGTCGATCGTCTCGAACTTCTGCTCGAAGCGGTCGATCGCACGGCCGACTGCAACCGCACGCTCGCGGCCGTCCGGCTGCTCAAGGCCTGCGTGCGGGCCGAGAATCACAAGAACGATCTGCGCGAGCACTTCGCGCGCAACACCGAGTTGCTCGCCCGCGAAGTCACCGAGCACTCGGGCCGCACCGGCGAGCACTACATCACGGCCAATCGCGGTGAGTACCGCGCGATGTTCGCATCGGCTCTGGGCGCCGGGCTGATCGTGCCGTTCATGGCGTTGATCAAGATCGGCATGCACGATCTGCATCCCGCGCCGCTGGTCGAAGCGTTGATGTACGGGCTGAACTACGCGATGGGTTTCATGCTGATCCACGTGCTGCATTTCACACTGGCCACCAAACAACCCGCGATGACGGCGGCCCGCATCGCCGCGACGCTCGAGCATGCCCCTGGCGCGAAGCCCGATCTCGCCGCGCTGGTCGAATTGATCGTCCGCGTGTCGCGCAGCCAGTTCATCGCCGTCGTGGGCAACATCGCGCTGGCGTTTCCCCTCGCCTATCTGCTGGCGTGGGCCCTGTTCCTGTCGACTGATGTGCACATCGCGTCAGCCGACAAGGCGCACTCGATGCTGCACGACGTGCATCCATGGAAGAGCCTCGCGCTGTTCCACGCTGCCATTGCCGGCGTCTATCTGTTCCTGTCGGGGCTGATCTCCGGCTACTACGACAACCTGGCGATCTTCAACCGGATTCCTGAGCGACTGGCCCAACTGCCCTGGCTGCGGCGCTTGCTCGGCGAGACCCGCGCGGGGCGTCTCGCCAACTACATCGAACACACCCTGGGCA
>JAHCKV010000071.1 GCA_026125595.1 Burkholderiales bacterium
AAACCTCGCGGATCTTCTTCGCCAAGGCGATGAAGCCCTCGCCGACCTCCGCCTCGCATCCCTTGGACCGCAACAGGGCAGCCGCAACAACGGCGGAGCGGCAGTAGCCGAGCCCGCCGACGTCGTCCTTTTTCCTTTTTCTCGCCATTTCGAGTTCCTCAAGAGAGAGTCCAAATCAACCTCAAAACCCCAGGGGCTTCTCCGTCTGATCCTGGGTTGGGGGGCACCGAGGCATCCCAGCCCTACCGGACTGGGGAACTTGCCGACGCTGATCCTTGGGCGGATTGAGCACCTGCTGGAGTTTCGTCCCCGGGCTCCCGCATTCGGCACCCGTCTCGATCTCAGGACTCCCACGGTCGAGATATCACCTCCAGCGGCCCGCCGTTACCCGACACCACTGAGGGCATTGCACGCGTCCCGGGGCCTGGCCGTCCCGGTCTCACCCGGCTGGCTTGGTCCGGGCGCCGCTGAATACGTCAGGAGCGCTCTACGGCACCGGGTCGACGAGTTCCTTCAGCTTCGCAAGGAAGGTCTTCGCGAAAGCCGCGGGAATGAGGACGGCCTCGAAGTCATGGCCGGAGTACTGCTGGTGCTCCAGCGGCACGCCCTCCTTGATATGGACGTTCCCCGCGTCATCGCGAAACATCCTGATCTCGGCCTGGTAGTTTTCCGGCACGACAACAACCTCAGTGGGGTCGCTCACGCTTGGGCCGCCTCCAGGGCAGCGGCCAGCTGCGCCTTGCGCTGCGCCCCCGCCAAGCGCTCCAAGTAGTCCGTGGGCGATTCGACCACCAGCCGGCGACGTCCGATACGAACCGTCAGCGGCTGCTGGTCGGCAGGCATTTCATAGAAACTGGAATGACCGATGCCGATCGCATGGCAGAACTCATTGACCGACAACGCCGCTTTGGGCGGACTCGAAACCTCTGCTTGGGGAGTTGCATTCATTGATCGTTCCTCTCTTTCGAGCCCGCACATACGGCGGCGGGCTCAGACGGAACGAATACTGTGGAGAATGAGTCCGCGTGAATAGATGGGCAAGTTAACGAGAACCTACCCCCCCATTCATTAGGATCAATCCTCGTCTTTTCGCGCCGCTGGCCTTCCGCCGGAACGGCCCCAGTTGAACACATGGGCGATTGCCTCTCTGGATTGTCCAGAGAGGTCTGGATGGTGCTCTTTCAAGTAATCGGCGATCCGCATCTTCGGGGTTCTTGTTGACCCTTTTGTTGCTTCCTCCCAAGCCCTCATCGCCGGGGAAAGAAGTGGCGGAAAACATGGCGAACTCGGATCCATGTAGAACGGTCGAGCCAGAGGTTCCACCTGTCCATTTTCGATCTCGAATTTGCGCAACGCCTCGACACGTACCACCAATAGCGCGCCATCCTTGAAAGGCAACCCACCGGCTGGATAGAACCTACTTGGATCCTTCTTGGTCCCTTTCCTTTCTTCTTCTCTGTCGCCGCTCTTATGCGGATCCTGGGGCCGTTCTCCCTTCGGCTCCAACGTTTTCTCATCGAACTCCGCCTGCAACTCCGCCCACGTCCCGTCGGACCGATTCAAGTAGGTCCCGTTGAGACTGACGAGATCAAGAGATGGCCCATCGATTTTTTGTAACATCAAGTACTCGATATCGAGTCGCTCGTTGTGCAGCATTGCGAGATCCCAGACGCCATCGATGGAAGTGACCTCGTCGGAGAAAACAACATACGGCGTTTCGTCCGTTAATTCTGCTTCGGTATCGATACACAATCCCTGAGCAATTACCCCAACAGCAGGCCTCTTTCCGTCTTCTCCTCTCAAATTCTCGAAACCGGGAAGAATGGCCTTTCCCTTATCGTCGAACAACGGGACTTCATGCTTTTGAACTTGGCGATACGGAATGACCTTTCCGAGCTTCGCATACGCGTGGTTGACGAGATTCACCGATATCATCAGATGGCCGTCCAATGCGAGCTGCAGGACGTCGAATACTTCAACGGGTTCCTCAAGGAAACCCGAAAGGTGTTTCGCCGCAGCTTCCAGCGTCAACCATTCCTTGAACTTGAATAGCTTTTTCATCGCCGTCGCCTTTTCCACCGATCGGCGACTCTTCCATTCTCTATGCTCTCTTCCGATCCCATCGCAACCCTCATGCGATCCCTGAGAGGAACACCGCGCCAGCCGGGCAGGGTGACCCGGTTTTCCTCCCGTCGGAGTAGGCGCGGCGAAAGCTGATCTTCTGCTGATCCTGCGTCGATTCAGGCTCCGCTACGTGACAGGGGCATGTCCTTCAGATGGTCCTCCAGCACTTTAGCGCAGACATCCAAGACGGCCCACGGATCGTTGATGCCAACCCGTTTCAGACGTTTCGTGCTCATGTCACCGAGAACCTGGAGCATCTCTTCGACCCCGAAGATGAAGCCGCTACTCAGGTTCGCGTAGAAATTCTGGTCGCACGCCTCCCGAAGATCGATCAGGCAGTTCTGGTGCAGGCCCTGCGCGACGAAAACGGTGATCGCTCTCGGATCGTCGCACGACGCTTCCACGGCGAATCGAAGGATGCCCTTCACGCGCAGCAGAAGCTCGCGCGCTTTCGTCGCCGCTTCCGCCTGTGCTCGCAGCTTCTCATTGTCGCTTTTCGTTCCGTCCTTCTTTTTGGCCATCACAGTGCCCTCGCAAGATCGGTGCATTCAGCGGCGAGCGCCAGCGCGACGCCCAGATAGTCGGCCTCTTCGTCCGATCCATGCACGTGTGCCCAGGCCTCGGGATCCGCGGCCACCTGCAACAGGGACCGCAGTTGCGACAGCCGCATGTCGAGACGGTCGATCACGTCGAGTCGCGGCACACCATCGGCGATACGATAGATCTTCGCGACGGTGACGCGCTTGGCCGGCCGGAGCGTGCCGACGACCGCCCTACTTCCGATGGCGGCGCTCATGACGATACCTTTTCAATGACGCAAAGTCCGGCGACTGTCAGCCGCGCCAAGGCACTTTCGGCCAGATCGATTCCGGCTTCCAAATGCTCCTTGTATTCTCGGATCATCTCCGTTGCAAAGACTGCCGCATCCTCTCCCTCCTCACCTTTCGAGAACGCCTCCACCAACTCGGCTTTGGATTTCAACAAGACTTGCTGCATCACGCGTCGCCGTACGCCCCAGCTCGCGTTGTAGCTGGCCTCCACGGCATCGACTTGCGCGTCGGTAAGCGCCGGTTCGAAATCCAGCTGGGCCATCTTGCGCCGCTCCTTCTTTGGAGTTTTCCGCGGGCTCTTATCCATGGCTCGCCTCCTTCTCGAAAGAGGACAACCGCGTGTACAGCTCGTGGGTGCAGGCCGAGGCCTCCTCCAAGAGGCGCACGACGACGGAAGATGCGTAGACGCACAACTCATAGGCCACCGGCGCCTCGCCCACGTCCTGGGGCAGCAGCAAGGCGATGGCGGTGGCCTCCTGCGTCCGCTCGCTTGCGATGTCGAGCAGGTCCTTGGAGCTCATCTCCGCGGGATCGCTAGTCCATCCCGGGGAGTCGTGAGGGATAATCGGTGTAGCCATGACGCACCTCCTTGTTAGGTTGCGTGGTGGTGAGGTGCCTCGGGTGCTGGCACACCCGAGGTCACCGTTTTGCCGGGAACCGCCCGGCCGCGGTACAACCCTATGCCGCCCGGTTGATCGAGATGACCTCGGCGGGCTTTTCGAGCGATTCGAGGTGACGGGCCCACAACTCCAGCGCTGCCCGTCGCTCGTCCAAGTAGTCGTGCTGGTCGTAGATGGCCACCAGACCGCCCAGGCTGTGATTCAGGCAGCGCTCCGCGACCAGAACGTCCACGCCGAGTTTCACCAGGTGCGAGCGCGCGGTGCTACGCAGGTCGTGAGGCGTGAACCGTCGGACGTCTACTTCGAGCCGAGTCAGGGCGGTGTTGATCGTGGTGACGCAGATGTGCCCGTTGTCCCTGCCCGGCACCACCCAGGGATTGCCCATCAACTGAGCGATCTCCAGCAGTTGGCCAAACCACGTGACAACCAGGGGCGCCAACGGAACGGTGTAGCCGCTGCGCGTCTTGCTGATCTCGTCCGGGATCGTCCATAGCCCTCGCTCCAGATCGAGATGCTCGGGTCTGGCGAGAAACAGTTCGGACTTTCGGACGCAGGTGGCCAGCAGGATCCGCAAGGCCAACGCGTTGACCGGGCCCATGCGCAGCGACGCGGCCAGCACGACGCGCAACTCCGCATCGGTCAGCATCAGCCGCTTGCGCTTCGCTGGCGGCGCGCCCAACACGGCCCGCGGGGAAAGGTTGGCCATCGGGTTCGCCGGAACGAAAGCCCGCGCCACGCCATGCTTGAAGATCACGGAGAGAATCTCGTAGATCCTCCGGGCGACGCTCTTCGAGCGCTTGCCCACCTTCTCGACGACGGTGACGACGTCGCTCGGCTCGATCTCTCGGGCAGTGCGCTTGCCCAGCAGCGGCCGAACGTCCTTGTTCAGTTGCCGGATGAGATCGGCCACAGTCGTCGGCGCGAGCTCCGGCCCGGCCTTGGCCAAGTAGTCGTCGAGAAGGTCGTTGAACGTGCGGTTCGCCCGCGCGGCCATCTCGGCCCTCTTGTTCTTCTCCGCCAGCGGATCGATGCCTTCCTCGATCTCGGTCCTCTTCCACGAGGCCACCTGCCGCGCTTTGCCCAGGCTCATGGCCGGGTACCTTCCCAACGTCAATTCGCGGGTCATGCCGTTGAACCGATATCGCAGGGTCCACTTCGCGGTCTTTGCCTTCGTTATCACGAAAGTCAGACCTCCGCCATCCGATCTTCCACTCACAGTTTCACCGCGTTGCAACCACAAACGCAGCTCGTTTTCGGTGAGTTTCCCCATGCCATCTCCCTGATTTCCCATGTCGACTGCGAAACGGTTGTGACCGAACGCTTTGAGCGACGGTAGTCACACAATCGGTCACACCTCAAACGGCCGTATGACTACGGACGAGCGCGGAAACCGACGGACTTGTAGGGAAGATCAGAGAAATGGGCCGAAAAGTGCCCGCCCGAAGGCTCTGGAGCTGCCCGGAACGCGTCAAAACGTCCCGGATATCATGCGATGCCCGTGCCGCCGAGATCGACACCGACCCGGACAAGGGCCCGTTCGATCACGTCACCACCTGCCGAACGTATGCCGTTAGGTCCATGAATGTCGCCATTTGACGAAACGAACCCGCAATACAGCCTTGCCACACTCCGGACATGAATGGGCGCCGAGGCCTCGGCGTCTGGTTCCGCATGGAAGGGCCCAGTCATCGACATGGCGGCGCAGGACAACTCGCTTGGTAGACCGGTGCCGCCGCTGCTCCATGCCGCCGCGCGCGACGCGCTCTACCGCGACAACGAACGCCGTCGGCTCGAACCCCGGCGCCTCGCGGCCGGTGAGCTCGACGGCGCGACACCGGTGTCGGTCCTGGGACTGGAACAGATCACCATCAGCCGACTGGTACGCATCGGCATCACGCGCATCGAACAATTGCTCGACGCCTCGGTGGAAGACCTGTGGCGCAGCATCGGCCGACACGGCATCGCCGACATCATGGAACGGCTCACCTTCCAGGGGCTGCAATTGCGCCCGCTGAACGACTACGAACGTTGGCGCCTCGGCCTCGTGGATCGCGAGCATCTGCCGATCCGCGTGGATCCCGACAGCCCCACCGCCGACCTGTGGCCCCACCTGGGTCCGACATTGACCGACGTGCTGCAGAAGCGCGGCCTGACACGGGTGACGGACCTGGCGCCCCGGAACGAAGCGGAGCTGCTGCAGCTGTACCGGCTGGGCAAAGGCAATCTGCGCAAGATCCTCGCGGTGCTGACCCGACTGGCGCAGCATGCGACCGGCCATCAACGCGAACGGCTGGAAGTGGGTATCGCGCTGATCACGGCGCGCAGCGTCGACCATCGACCCATCCGCACCCGGGCCGCGCGACAGCAGAATGGCAGCCGCAACGAACGCATCGAGCCCTGGCAAGGCAGACCCGGCGGCGACGCGGTATCCACCGCTGCGCTGCATACGCTCCACTCATCCTCCGTCCCGTCGGGAGACCCAGACCATGACCGATCCGAAGATCCCCGCTGAACTGAACTGGGCCGACTACATCGACGCGCTGCAGCGGCGGGATGTCGACACCGAAACCGAGCGGGTCTGGCCTCGTGCGAAGAACGACGTCCCGCCGCGCAACGCGCCGCCCCGGCCCTCGCAGCTGCCGCCTCCGACGCTGGCTAGAAGTTGAGCTGCGCCGACACGAAGAATGTCGTCGCCTTGAAGTCGGTGAGCTGCCGGTTCGAATCCCGCGTGTCGTAGGACAGCGTCGCACTGACTTGGCTGTTGCGGGTCGGTGTCCAGTTAGCGGACGCGGACACGCCGTTGGTCGTATCGATCCGCGTATCCTGATTCATCAGAATGATGTTCGGATCGCCCAAAAACTCGCGCCGCGCGTAGTTGTAGCTCGCCTGGAATTGCAGTTTCTCGCTGTACCGGTAGCTGGGGCCGATCCGGAAGCCTGCGTCAGGATGTGGTTGGTCGTGACATCCTGGAACGCGCCGATCTCGCGGAACACCGATGCGAACACGCCGACGACGCCACTCGGTGAATACGTCACGTTGAGGCGGCCCGTGACGCCGTCGAAATCGCGTTGGGACAACTGATCGTTGCGACGCTCGGTCCAGCCCAGTTCGCCGCGCAGCGAGGTTTCGCCGCTGTACCGGTAATCGACGACGCCGAGCATCGAGTACTCCTTGTACCCGTTGTCCAGCATGGACCCCGGCAGGACCTGCCGATTCGGAAACTTGCCGTCGGTCATCCGCAGCGTCAGGCCCAAGAAATTCTCGCCGCCCTTGCTGTAGTAGCGCGGCCCCACCTCGTAGATCATGTCGTCGCGGTCGAACTGCTGGAAGTTCGCGGCCTCGTTCTTCAGTTTCACGTTGCGGACCGCCGCCCGCAGTTTCAGATCGTAGGTCAACCGGTACATCGCCGAGCCGTAGAACTCCTCCTGCTTGCGGACGTTCTTGGTCCGGCCGCCCGTACCCTGAAAGTCGGTGAAGGTGCCCAGTGACTGAACGAACGACGCACCGAGATCACCGTCCCATTTGTCGCCGATCGCCCAGTTCCACGTGCCGCGGGCGTTGTAGCCGAGGTAGTCCAGCTGGTCGTACGTGACGTACTTGGTGTCCGTGATCTGGGTGCGGATCACGAAATTCTGCCGACTCCACGGAATGTCGGCATCGACACCGGCCCGCAGTCCGTAGCTCATGTCGTGACGCTGACCGTCTTTCAGGAACGACACCTGCGAATTCTGCAGACTGTCGTCCAGATAGAACAGATTCGAGTAGTAGTTGTAGACACCGCCCACGTAGGGGCGGATCCGGTCTCCCTGCAACGCATGGGCCGCCACAGGAGCGGCGAGCAACAGGGGGACGACGAAGCGGATGCAGATTGGGGTGCGTGACATCGGTCGAGTGTGGATCTACCAGAAGCTCCAAGCCCCAGTATAGAGGACCCATCCGCCGAGAACACCGTTGGTGACACCGTGGGCCAGGATCGGCACCCACAGTTTGCCGGTGATCCGGTACAACCCGCCGTACGCCAGTCCGGCGACGATGCCGGCGAACCACAGATCGTGTTCGAGACCGAACACGACCGACGACAACAGCAGCGCCTTGAACGTTGTCGCGCGTGCCGACTGCGCGAGAAAGTTCGGGTTGTCGATCCAGCGCATCACGAACGAGCGCCAGAACAGCTCTTCCATGACCGGCACCACGACGGCGGCACCGAGCAATCGCGACGACGCGAGCCACAGATTGATCTGTCCGTCGTCGCGTGGATCGAAACCCGGCGCCGGTTTGTCGGTGACGGCGGCGGGGTCCGGCGCGCCGAACAACGATGCTTTCAGCCCCTCCACCGTCATCCATCCGGCATCGAGGTTGATCCACAGCACGAACACGATGACGCCGACGGCGATGGCCCACAGCCAGTCACGGACACCCAAGGTGCCAATGGATTCCCACTCGGTGTAGCGCCGCCAGAACACCGCCAGCGCCAGCGCGACCAGCCCCACCTGCAGCGGATACAACCAGCGGACGTCGACGCTGTCGGGCACGCTGCCCTTCAATGCGAGGAACACCATGTACAGCGCAAACGGAACGACCCGCGGGACAGCGGGATGCGTGAGGAAGGACGCAGCCATGGGTTATTGGAATCCGTGACGGTGGTTCTGGAACGACGCGCCTTCGAGTCGCGGCGCTTCGGGGACGTCAGATTATGCCAGCACGGCCTGTCGACCCCGCCGACGGCAATCCGCCGCGAGTGGGCTACCGGTTGGCCGGCACACCGGGCGGCAGCGCGTCGTCGGCACGGTCGCGGACCTGTTCCAGCCAGTTGTCGATCTCGACCTGCTTGCGCTGCGTGAACGGCTCGCGCCGCTTGGCTGCCTCCCAGAACCCTTGGGACCGGTATTTCTCCATCAGTTCGCGCACCAGTCCGTAGAGCCGATCGTTGCGACCTTCGAGATCGGTGATCGTGGCGGACTGCTGCTGTCCGACCGTCTGCAGCCGGCTCAACGACGCTTCGCGCTCGGCCAACGTCTGCCGCAACCGCGCGAGTTCCGATTCCGCGACCCGCAAGCGCTGCTCGGTGTCGTTCAGCCGCGTCGACAGTGCTTCCTTGTCTGCAGCCAGCGCGTCGCGTGCCTTCGCCGCCGCATCGAGCGTGGCCTGCAGACCCGCCGCACGCTTGCGCTCGGCCGCTGCCGCGCCGGCACTCTTCGCCGCCTTCGCTTCCGCATCCTTCGCGACCGATTCGATCTTCGCGCGCTCGGCTTCGGCCGCGGCCCGCGCCTCTTCGGCCTGACGCTGCGCCGCTTGCGCCCGCCGCAACATCTCGCGTTCGCGGGCCGCCTGCTTGTTGGCGTCCTGCGCCGCGGCACCGGTCGCGAATGTCGCGCCGATCAGCACGGCCATCGTGAATCGAGTGAACGCGCCCATGTCAGAACCGCACGTTGAAATCGGCCTGCAGGATGTCGATCGACAGTGGTGGCCCGACGATCTGACGACCCGACAGATAGCGCAACCGCAGAAATGCATTGCGCTCGAGTCCGTAGAAGCCGCCGACGACGTAACCCTTCGCGTTGGTGCTGCCCTGCATGAAATCCGAATCGGTGAACGCGTCGAGCACGGCATCCGGCTCGAGATAGCGATAGCCGATGAAGAACTGCCAGTCGTGCAGCTTGCGGATCGCTTCGGCACCCACGGTGAGTCGCGCCTGATAGCCCGTGGTCTTTTCCTCGACGGCGAAGCCGGTGCGAGCCCGCATCTCCTCCGCATCGAACCCGATGTTCTTCGCATAGTCACCGACCAGCCGGATGAAGAACGGATCGAACTGTGCCAGTTCCAGATCACCCCCGATGTTCAGGACCCGATACTGCGACAGCAGGCCCCACGATTGCGCAGCGCCCGGAATGCCGAAGTTGATGTCGTACACCGAGTTGCCTTTCTGCCGGAACCCCGGCAACGACCAGTCGTTCAGCCCCGGTTGGCCGATCGTGTTGCGTAACGACTCGACGTTCTGGAAATCGAACAGACCGGCGCCGAGCTTCAATCGCGTCCGCGAATCGGACTTCCATTCCGCGCCGCCCTGCAGCCCGACCAGCCATGCATTCTTCGGGTTCGGCGACACCGGATTCGGTGTGCGGTTCTGCAGCGGAAACAGGCCGGCAGTGAAGAATCCGGTCGTCGTTGGCGACAGCCGTGGCTTGAACGAACCGGCGATGCCCTCGAAGTTCAGGTCCTCGTCCCAGACCAGATCGGTGGGCCAGAACCACGGGTTCGGCATGCGTCCGCCCATCACGCTCCAGCGTTCGCTCGGATCCCACTTCAGATAGGCGCGATCGAGAACCAGTTGATTCGGCTTGCCGGTATTCCCCATCGTCGAGTTGGTGGACACCGGATTCTCGAGGTCACCGGTGGCGATCCGGATGCCGGCGCCGAGCGTGTCGGTGATCTTCGCCAGCATCCCCAGCCGCAGACGAATCCGCAACCGTTCCTGATCGGTCGTGGTGTTGCTGACGTCCGCGCCGGTCAGTTGGTTGTAGGTCGCCGCCGGGGTGTTGTACGGGCCGTAGTAGTCGCCCTGATAGCGCAACCGCATGTCGCCTTCCCACGTGATGCGGTCCAGCCATTCCGGCAACGAACCCGGCTCGGCCCAGCGCTCCGCCTTCGCCTGCGCCAGCACTTCCTGCTTCAACTGATCGCGGATCTCGTTCTTCACGGTCTCGGGTACATAGGGCACCCGCACCGTCTGGCCACGCTTGCGACGCGCCGGCTCCGTCGACGGATCGGCCGGCGGTACGACATCGGCATCCCCGCCGGGCACCGGCATGCCGGTGGTCTCGTCGATCGCACTGGTGGCAGCCCCCGGTGCCGCGATGGCCGCCGGTGCTGCGACGGTTCTGTCGCGCGGCTTCGGTGTCACGTCGGCGAGCGCCTCGCGCCCACCGTCGCCCAGCATCCGTTCCGCCTTCTCTTTCGACAACACCCCTTCTTCCACCAGTGCCCGGATCAGATCCACCGTCGTACCACGCAACTGCTCGACGGCGGCGCGCTCTTTCTGCAACTGCGCCTGGGCCTCGGCCACCGGTGCCGGCTTCGTCGCTGTCGGCGCCGCCTTCGGTGCCGGCTTGTTCGCCGGCTTCGGCGCGACCTTCTTCTTCGGCGCAGGCGCCGGTGCCGGGGCCTGCTGCGCCAGCGCGGGCGCGGAAAGCAGCAGAAAGAACGCTGCGGAAACGACGGAAGGAAATCTCATGGGTCTCTGTCTTGTGTGGACCGTTCCGGACCGGTACGGAAACGGGTGAACGGCCATCAGCCCGAACGACGGGAGTCCAGGCGGATCCGTACCGGCTGGGGCAGATCGGCCGGCGGCGACTGCCGCAGCGACGTATCGGCCAACACCGATCGCACCGTCGAATCGATCTCGTCACTGCCGCAACTGCCGACCAGTTCGGTGCGCTCGATGCTGCCGCTGCCGGCAAGCCAGATCTTCACGACGCAGCGATAGCCGGCGAACCGCAACCGCTCGTTGCCAAGCAGACGCTCCTGCCG
>JAHCKV010000710.1 GCA_026125595.1 Burkholderiales bacterium
TCTGCCAGGCTTCCTGCCCGTCGGCCGCGGTGACCAGTTCGTAGCCCGCGCCCTCCAGATGCTCCGCGATGATCTCGATGTTGAAGGGCTCGTCGTCCACCACGAGCAGCTTGATCGGTCTCGGCATCATGCAGCGTTCCTCCGTTCATTCGGGTTCACTCTCTCCGCCGCGGGTTGTTCCCGGGGCAGCAGAATCACGAAATCGGCCCCGCCGGCGACGTTGTGTTGCGCGGTGATGCGGCCCCCATGCTGCAGCACGATCTCACGGCAGATCGACAAGCCGAGGCCGGTACCCCCGGCACCGCTACGCGTCTTGCTGCTCTGGACGAACTTGTCGAACACCGTCTCGAGTTCGCCGGCGGGGATTCCGATACCCTCGTCGCTGACCGTGATCTGCACCGCCGGCACGGCGACGGCATCGGCCCGCCGTCGACCCGCGATCATGTTCGCGGCATCGAGCCCGATCCATATGCGGCGGCCCGCCGGCGTGAACTTCAACGCGTTGGACACCAGGTTGCGCAACACCTGTTCGATGCGCGCGGCATCGAATACGGCAAACGTGTCGCAATTCGTCGGCAGCATGTGGATCTCGACATCGCGCTCCCGTGCCAGGGCATCGTGCTCCGCCACGACCAACTGCACGACCCGGTACAGATCCGCACCGACCATGTCGTAGCGCATGCGACCGGCTTCGAGTTTCGACAAGTCGAGCAGATCGTTCAGCAACCGCAGCAGTCTCTCTCCGCTCTCGTCGATGCGACCGAAGTACTGCAGCAATCGATCCTGGGCGACCGCGCCCTGGCCCACGCGATCGCGACCCAGACGCGCAAACGACAGGATCGCATGCATCGGCGTGCGCAGTTCGTGCGACATGTTGGCGAGGAATTCCGACTTTGCGCGATTCGCCGATTCCGCGGCGTTCTTGGCCGCGAGCAGCTCGGCCGTCCGTTCGGCCACGAGATGCTGCAGATTGTCGCGATGGGCGCGCAGTTCCGTCTGCGCTTGCCGGAACGCCGTCACGTCGATGTCTCCACCGACGACCCGTGTGACACGACCATCCGGGCTGCGTTCGACCAGCGCGCGCGAAAGCAGCCACAGGCAGGTGCCGTCCGGATGCAGTACGCGATACTCCAGCTCGCTGCCACCGGCCTCGTCGGCCAGCGCCGTCCGCATCGTCGTCAACGCACGCAGCCGATCCTCGGGGTGGATCCGCTGCTCCCATTCGCGCCGGTCCGGATCCTCGTCGGGTCCGAAGCCGATCAGCTGCTTCATCCGCGGCGACCATTCGACGGCGTTGGTCTCGGGCTCCCAGGCCCAGAGTCCGACGTCGGCGGCCAGCACCGCCGTCTTCAGGAACATCTCCCGGTCGCGGACTGCCTGCTCCGCCCGGCGCCGCTCGTCGATATCGAGTACGCCGGCGACCACGTAACGCGTGCCGTCCGGCATCTCGATCAGGACCTTGTTCTTCAGCACCCAGCGCGTGGTGCCATCGGGCATCCGATAGTAGGTCTCGACGCGCAACGGGTGCCCGGTCTGCAGCACTTCGTCGTCCTCGGCCCAAGCCCGGGCCGCGAGGTCCGCGGACAGAAAGTCCGTGTCGGTAGCGCCGATCAGCGCTTCGCGCGGTTGCCCCATCATGCGTGCGAATGCGTCGTTGACGAGAATCCAACGGTGATGGCGATCCTTCGCGAAGGCCGCGTACGGCATGCCGTTGATCATC
>JAHCKV010000711.1 GCA_026125595.1 Burkholderiales bacterium
CCGCGACAGGGCTGCCCGTAGCGGATCCAGTTTCTACTACAGCTTCCTGTTCCTGCCGACGCCGCAGCGCCGCGCGATCACCGCGCTGTACGCCTTCTGCCGCGAAGTCGACGACGTCGTCGACGAAAGTCTCGACCCGATCGTCGCGCGGACCAAGCTCGACGGGTGGCGGCGCGAGATAACCGCATTGTTCTCAGGGAGTCCGCAGCATCCGATCAGTCGCGCGCTGCAGCCCGCCATCGCCGACTATGCGCTGCCGGAATCGGCATTCCACGAGATCATCGACGGCATGCAGATGGATCTCGACTGGAACCGCTATCCTGATTTCGCGACGCTCGAGGTCTACTGCCACCGCGTGGCCGGCGTCGTCGGCCTGCTGTCCGCGGAGATCTTCGGCTACACCGATCCGTCGACGCGCGGCTATGCGCGCTCCCTCGGCATCGCGTTGCAGCTCACCAACATCGTGCGCGACGTCGGCGAAGACGCCCGCCGCAACCGCATCTACCTGCCGCTGGACGAGATGACCGACGCCGGCGTCACCACCGACGACATCATCCTGTTCCGCGAAACGCCGGCGGTAGCGCAACTGATCCAGCATCAGATCCGTCGTGCCTGCACCTGGTATGACCGCGCCTACGCACTGCTGCCCGCGGGTGATCGCCGCCGGCAGCGCGCTGGTCTCGTGATGGGTGCCATTTACCGGCGTCTGCTGGGCGAGCTCGAACGCGAGGGCGCACGCGTGATGAATCGGCGCGTATCGCTGACACCGCTGCGCAAGCTCTGGATCGCCTGGCGCACCTGGAAGACCGCGTGACCGAACGTCGCGTCGCCATCATCGGCGGCGGCTGGGCCGGGCTTTCCGCCGCCGTGACGCTTGCGGATGCCGGCTGCAGGGCCATCGTTTTCGAAACCGCGAGGCTGCTCGGCGGTCGCGCCCGCCGCGTCGAGTTCGACGAACGCGAGGTCGACAACGGGTTGCACATCCTGCTGGGCGCCTATCGGCAGACACTCGCCGTGATCGACAAGGTCGGTGCGAGCGCCGGTCTGCTGCGCCTGCCGTTGCAACTGCACATCGCCGACCGATTCGATCTCGCCTGTCCGCGGTGGCCGGCACCGCTGCATCTGATCGCCGGCCTGCTGGGCGCGCGAGGACTGTCGTGGCGCGACCGCGTCGCGGCCGTCACGTTCATGCGACGGCTGCAACGCATGCGCTATCGCACGGCACCCGGTCAGACGGTCGACATGCTGCTCGATCAGCATCGCCAGCCTCCGGCGCTGAGACGTCTTCTATGGGAACCGCTGTGCGTTGCGGCCCTCAACACGCCCAGCCGCATCGCCGATGCGCAAGTGTTCCTGGCCGTGCTGCGCGAGGGCCTCGACGGACCGACCGGTTCCAGCGACCTGCTGCTGCCGACGACCGACCTGTCGAAGCTGTTTCCCGAACCGGCTGCGGACTACGTGGCGGCCCGGGGCGGAACGATCCGGACCGGCACACCAGTGCGCGGCCTCCGACCGCTCGCAGATCGTTTCACGGTCGCCACGGCGACCGGCCACGAAGACTTCGCCGCAGTGATTGTCGCCGTCGACGCGCCGCGCGTCGGCACGGTGCTCGGAAACATCGATGCGCTGCGGCCGGTCGTCGATGCAGCCGCCCGACTCGACCACGGTCCGATCGCGTCGGTCTATCTGCAGTATCCGCCGGAGACCACGTTGC
>JAHCKV010000712.1 GCA_026125595.1 Burkholderiales bacterium
AGCAACGACGGCAGGCCATCCCACGAGCCGCCCAACGCCAGCCCCTGACCGATCCGGAAGACCGACAACAGCACGATGGCCCAGACGCCGGCCGTCTCGTAGCCCGGCAGGAATGCGATGCCGGCGGTGGACGTCCCCAGCGTGAACAGCGCGACGGTCAGCTTCGCGCCGCGGCCCCAGCGGCGCTGGATCGCCATGGAGATGACGGTGCCGATCGGCCGCGCGATGAACGCGAAGGCAAACACGGTGAACGCGTACAACACACCTTGGAGAGGGTCCGCGAACGGAAAGAACAACGCCGGAAACACCAGCACCGATGCGATGCCGTACGCGAAGAAATCGAAATACTCCGACGCGCGGCCGATGACCACCCCTACGGCGATCTCGCCGGGCGCCACGTCGGCGTGGTCGGCCGCGAGGCGCGGATCCCGCGCGAGCGGTGGCGGAACGGAAGCGGATGAAGTGGACATCGGTGCGGGAGTCGGTTCGAAAGGGCCGAGGTCGACACCTTGTCACCGGCCACGCCAAACCGCCATAGGACAACACGTCCAATCGCCGGCGCCGGCGTGGCGACGTATGGTCGGCACGGTCGACCGTGGCGCGCATCGCGCACCGGTCTCGCCGTGATTTCTCTTCGCGATCGCCATGTCACGCCTGAAACTTCTGCGCAACGTATCGTTCCCGGCCGCCGCCGTCCTGCTGGCCGGTTGCAACACCATCGTGCTGAATCCCGCCGGCGACGTCGCCATGCAGCAGGGGCGCCTGGTGGTGGTGTCGACCGTCCTGATGCTGCTGATCATCGTGCCGGTGATCGCATTGACGCTGCTGTTCGCGTGGCGCTATCGCCAATCCAACCAGTCGGCGACGTACAAGCCCGACTGGGATCACTCGACGCAACTGGAACTGGTGATCTGGGCTGCGCCGCTGCTGATCATCATCGCGCTGGGCGCCGTCACATGGATCAGCACGCACACGCTCGATCCGTATCGGCCGCTGGACCGCATCGAACCCGGCCACCCCGTGGCTGCCGATACCAGGCCACTGGTGATCGAAGTGGTCGCACTGGATTGGAAGTGGCTGTTCCTGTATCCGGAACAAGGCATCGCCACCGTCAACGAAGTGGCGGCGCCGGTCAACGTGCCGATCCAGTTCCGCATCACGGCATCGTCCGTGATGAACTCCCTGTACATCCCGGCCCTGGCCGGTCAGGTGTATGCGATGCCGGGCATGGAAACCAAGCTGCACGCCGTCATCAATCGCGCCGGCGCGTACGAGGGGTTTTCCGCCAACTACAGTGGCGCCGGCTTTTCGCACATGCGCTTCACGTTCCGCGGTCTCGACGAGCCGGCGTTTGCGCAGTGGCTGCAACAGCAGCGCACCGGCACCACGCTGACCCGCGAAGCCTACCTGCAACTGGAACAACCCAGCGAGCGCGAACCGGTGCGGCGCTATGGGGCAGTCAGCCCGGGCCTGTATGACGCCATCGTCAATCGCTGTGTCGAGCCCGGCAAGATGTGCATGAAGCACATGATGGCCATCGACGCCGCCGGCGGCAGTGGCCGTGCCGGCCTGGCGGCGGCGAACCTGATGACGGTGCCGCGCGGCGAGCAACGGCGTGCGGTGCGTACACTGGCCACCGACCTCTGCACGACCGACGACCCCGCCGTCACGACACCGCCGTCGCTGCTGGCGCAGTCGATGCCCTGAATCGCG
>JAHCKV010000713.1 GCA_026125595.1 Burkholderiales bacterium
GGCTGGAAGGTGCGGTCAAGGATGGCCCTGGAGGCGATGGACGGAGCCGCGCAGTCGCCGTCACCGTAGAATGCGGCCTCGCGCGCGGACGCCCGACATTCTAGTCGCCAGCCGTCCGCGGAACCATCGGAGAGTCCGCATGAAATTCCCGACCGCATGCCTGCTGATCGCCGCGCTGGGCGTACCGCTCGCCCACGGTGCCAACTATCCACTGGGCACGATGACCTGCGACGACATCGGCCGGTTCGCGTCCGAGACCATGGCCGACAAGAAGAACGGTCGCACCCGCGAAGAGGCGCTCGCCGCGCTGGAGAGCCGCACGTACGGCGATCCGGTCGAGCGCCGCAACTTGACCGACGTGATCGAGATCCTGTACGGCAATCTCGGCCGGAATCTCGGCGTGCAGTCCGCCGGTTCCGTGATGAAGACCGACTGCGAAGCCGGTCGCTCCCAATGACGCGCCCCAGCCCCGCCCGCGTCGGCCAACGCCTCGACGACATCGACACGCCTGCGCTGCTGCTCGACCTCGATGCCTTCGAGCACAACCTCGACGCGCTCGACCGTACGCTCGCCGGCCGCACGATCCGTGTCCGTCCCCATGCGAAGAGCCACAAATGCCCCGACATCGCGCGGATCCAGGTCGCCCGGGGCGCGGTGGGCGTGTGTTGCCAGAAGGTCAGCGAAGCCGAGGTCCTGGTGGAAGGCGGCATCGAGGACGTGCTGATCAGCAACGAGGTCGTCAGCCCCGCGAAGATCGATCGCGTCGTGGCGCTGGCGCGACGCGCGCGCATCGGCGTGCTGGCCGATCATCCGGAAGCCGTCGACCTGCTGGCCGCGGCCGCGGCGAAGGCACAGGTCCGACTCGATGTGCTGGTGGAAGTGGATGTCGGGGCCGGCCGTTGCGGCACGCCGCCGGGCGAACCGGCCGCAGCGCTGGCCGCGCGAATCGCCGCCCATCCGTCGCTGCGCTTCGCCGGCATCCACGCGTACCAGGGTGCTGCGCAGCACCTGCGGGCGCCGGACGAACGCCGCAACGCCATCGCCCAGGCGGTCGACAAGGTGCACGCGACGCTGTCGGCATTGCGCGCCCGCGGACTCGATGCCGATGTCGTGACCGGCGCCGGTACCGGCACGTATCCGATCGAGGCCGCCAGCGGCGTCTACACCGAACTGCAGCCCGGCTCGTACATCTTCATGGATGCGGACTACGGCCGGAATCTCGATGCCGCCGGCGAATCGGTCCATGCGTTCCGGCAGAGCCTGTTCCTGCTGGCCACCGTGATGAGCCGCCCGACCGAATCGCGTGCCGTCGTCGATGTCGGTCTCAAGGCCCATTCGGTCGACAGCGGCATGCCGCTGGTCGCGGACCTGACCGGCGCCCACTACACCAAGGCGTCCGACGAACACGGCGTCATCGAGATCGATCCGGGCACACCGTTGCCGCTGGGCAGCAAGATCCGGCTGATCCCGGGCCACTGCGATCCGACGGTGAACCTGCACGACTGGCTCGTCTGCCTGCGCGGCGACCGCGTCGAAGCCGTCTGGCCGATCAGCGGCCGCGGCGCCTTCTCCTGAACCTGCACCCCTTCGACACGAGACCGCCATGCCAGGACCCCGATACCCGGGTTTCGAGACGCTGAGCCTGCACGCCGGCCACCAACCCGATCCGCTCACCGGCGCGCGCGCCACGCCGATCTACCAGACGACGTCC
>JAHCKV010000714.1 GCA_026125595.1 Burkholderiales bacterium
GCCACGAGTCCGAGCGTTGGATCGAGCACCACGCGCGGCGCCGGATCCGGCAATTGCTGCGATGGTCGATCGGTCGGTGCGAACCGTCGCAACACCGATCGATAGCGTCCGACGTAGGCAGCCACATCGCCGTCCAGCAACGGCAGTCGCTTCGTGAACACCGCGTGCTGGGGCGTGGGCGGACCTTGCTGCGCGAGCACCGACAGATCCGGTCGCTGGACGAAAGCAATGACTTCCGGATCGGCGTCTCGATGCAGCACCAGCGGGAATCCCGCAGCGATGGACAGCGCGCGACGCAACCGGGCCATCCGCAACGCCCCGTCGAAATCGAGTACCGGAGCGTCGGCACGTGCGAGTGTCCATGCGCCGCGCCGCTGCAGGTAGGTCTCCGCGCGGTCGACCAGCGTGATCATGTTCTCGTAGGCCGTTCGCGCGTCCGGGCCGAACGCGACGACGCCATGGAATTCCAGGATCAATCCGATCGTCTGCGCCGTTGCTTCCCGCTGCCACGTCGTCCGGCAGGCGGCGGCCAGCTCGAAGCCGGAATGCCGGAACGGCACCACCGGCGCCCGTTCCCCGAACACGTCGCGGGCGCGCCGCCGACCGTCGGCGGTGTTGACGACGGCGAGCACCGCATCGGCGTGGGTGTGTTCGACGTAGGGCTGCGGAATCGCGGCATGCAGCAGCGTTTCGATCGATGGCCGAGGCGCGTCCGGGCGCAGTTGCACCGGCGCCAGGGCGGCCATCAGGGCGTCGTTGTCGAGCGTCGGACCGTCGAGCAGCGCACCGAGCGGCCCGCGGCGCAGCGGCGTGAAATCGCCCGGGCCGACTTGCGACAGGTCGGCACCGCTGCCCTTCACGTACAGACAGTCCACCGGCGGTTCGCCGGCCATGGACCAGACCGACTTCAGTGACGTATTGCCGCCACCTTGCAGCACCAGCGAAGGATCGGCGCCGAGCAACCGTGACGTGTAGGCGCGCAGTTCCAGCGTGGATCTGCACCGGGCGGCTTCGCTTTCGTTCCAGAGGGATCGCATGGACGGCTCAGTATACTCAGGCGATGGATGATGACGCGTTCACCATTGCCCTGGTGCGTTGGAATGAGGCGAGTGCCGCGCTCGCGGGGATCCGGCGGCGAGTGTTCATCGAAGAGCAGTCGGTTCCGGAAGCGCTGGAGTGGGACCGGTTCGATGCCGTGTCGACCCATGCACTCGCCCGCTCGGCGGACGGCGATCCGATCGGCACGGCGCGATTGCTGCCCGACGGCCACGTGGGTCGCCTCGCGGTGTTGGCCCCGTGGCGCCACCGCGGGGTTGGAAAGGCATTGCTGCTGGCCATGCTGGCCGAAGCCCGCCGGGCTGGCCACGCCGATGTCGTGCTCGCCGCACAGGTCACGGTCATGACGTTCTACCGACGCTTCGGGTTCGTTGCGGAGGGCGATGTGTTCGACGATGCCGGTATTCCGCACCGGCAGATGCGGCTTCGACTCGGCCCGCTCACGCCGTGACGGGACTCGCCAGCCGCAGATGAAAGCGGCGCTCGTCGGCGAGCTGGCCCGCCGGATTCCACGTGCGCTCGACGAAACGGACATGCCCCCGGGTGTCGATCAACACCACGGTCGAGCTGCGGGTGCCGTAGCCGTCGCCGCGGATGAATACCGGTGACAACAGACGCTCCCACGACAGGCCGACCCCGGTGGATGGCAGCTC
>JAHCKV010000715.1 GCA_026125595.1 Burkholderiales bacterium
ACGTCGTCGAAACGAAGCTGAAGCGACTGATCCAGTTGAAGCCCGATCACGCGCAGGCCTACAACGCGCTGGGCTACACATTTGCGGATCGGAACATCCGGTTGAAGGAAGCACGGGAGTACATCGAGCAGGCGCTCAAGCTGTCGCCCGATGATCCGTTCATCCTCGACAGCATGGGTTGGGTTCAGTATCGGCTCGGCAACCTCGAGCAGGGTCTGGTCTACCTGAAGCGTGCCTATCAGCAACGGCCGGACGCCGAAATTGCCGCCCATCTGGGCGAAGTGCTGTGGGCCCAGGGCCGCAAGACCGAGGCCGAAGGGGTCTGGCGGGCTTCGTTGCAGACCCATCCGGGCAACGAAGAGCTGCTGGCGGTGATTCGCAAATTCTCGCCCTAGGATTCCGGCAACGGGGCTGGTCGGCAGCGTTTGTGGCGCTGCTGCTGATCAGCGGTTGCGCCACCGGGCCACGCGATGGTGCGGCAGTCTCGGGTCGACCCGATCCGGATCGGTTCGACCTGGCGGGCCGGCTCGCCGTGCGGCAGGGAACCGACGGCTACAGCGGTAGCCTGCGGTGGCAGCACGCCGATGATCACGACAAGGTCGAGCTGTTCGCACCGGTCGGGACCCTGTACGCACGATTGACGCGCAGTCCTGCGGGCGCCGTGATGGAGTTTTCCGATGGCAAGCGCTACGAGGAGGCCGACGCCCAGGCGTTGTCCCGGCGCGTACTGGGCTGGGAGCTGCCGCTGGAGGAACTTCGCTACTGGGCGTTCGCGTTGCCGGCACCCGGGCAGCCGCCGGAGCGGTTCGATCGCGATGCGGCGGGGCGTCCGATCCGCCTCGATCAGGCGGGTTGGAAAGTGAGTTACCTGGCCTACGATGACGTGCTGCCGAGCCGCCTGGATCTCGAGCAGGGCACGTTGCGCGTCCGTCTCGTGGTGACGCGCTGGCAGACCGTCGACGCCGGGCATTGATGCAGTACTTCCCGGCACCCGCCAAGCTCAATCTCTTCCTGCACGTGCTCGGTCGCCGGGCGGACGGTTATCACGAGTTGCAGACGGTGTTCCGGTTCATCGATCGGGCGGACCGGATCGGGGTCGCTCTGCGATCCGACGGACAGATCCGGCGACTGAACGACGTGGCCGGCGTGCCGGCCGAGACGGATCTCGTCGTGCGTGCTGCCCGGGCGCTGCAGGTGCGCACGGGCACCACGCTCGGCGCCGATCTGCAGGTCGAGAAGCACCTGCCCATGGGTGGAGGGCTCGGCGGAGGCAGTTCGGACGCTGCCACCACGCTGATGGCACTCAATCATCTGTGGAACACGGGGTTGTCCCGGGTGGAGTTGCAGACCCTCGGTCTCGCGCTCGGAGCCGACGTGCCGGCGTTTGTGTTCGGCCGCAACGCGTTCGCCGGCGGCGTGGGCGAGCGCCTGGAGGCGGTGACACTACCCGCCGCGTGGTACGCCGTGGTCGTGCCACCCGTCGCGGTCTCGACCGCTTCCGTCTTTGCGCACCCGGATTTGACACGCTGCGCGGCGCCGATCACAATCGCGGACTTTTCAACGGGTTGGGGCCGTAATCGCCGGGTTGAAAGTCGGGCGCCGACGTTGGTGAACGACTTGGCGGCGGTGGTTTGCCGGCTCCATCCGCAAGTCGCGCAGGCCCTCGAATGGCTCGCCCGTTTCGGGGATGCGCGCATGACCGGCT
>JAHCKV010000716.1 GCA_026125595.1 Burkholderiales bacterium
TGCGCTTGCCCAGCGCCGGATCCCCCGCCTGCTGTGCCTGCACGGCGCCGGTGAACGCCAACAGCGTCGCGCCGACTGCGATGATCCGATGCACGTGCACCATGGCATCACTTCTTGTACGAGATCCGATAGATCGCGCCGGCGAAATCGTCGGAAACCAGCAACGAGCCATCGTTCAACACCGCGACATCCACCGGACGGCCGAGATACTCACCGTCTTCCGTCAGCCAGCCCTCGGCGAACGGTTCCGGTTTGCCGGCGGGTGCACCGTCCTTGACCGGCACCCACATCACGCGCGCACCGGCGGGATCCGTGCGGTTCCACGAACCGTGCTGGGCCCAGAAATAGCCGCCGCGGAATTTCTCGGGGAACTGCTTGCCGGTGTAGAACAGTGCACCCATGTCAGCGGCGTGCGCATCGTGTTCCAGCACCGGGAACACGGCGTTGGCCGGCGGCGCGGAGTCCTTGTACTCGTTCGTCCGGATCTTGCCGCCGCCAAACCACGGGAATCCGAAATGCTGGCCGACCGCGGTGCTGATGTTGGTTTCGCCGGGCGGGATGGTGTCGCCCATGCCGTCGACCTGATGGTCGTTCCACCACAGTTTGCCGTCCCTGTTGAACGCCATGCCACCGGAGTTGCGGCTGCCCTTCGCGAACACCTCGCGGCCGGTACCGTCGGTCTCGAAGCGGACGATGCCGCCGATACCGGTTTCGTCGTAGAGCTTGAGCTTCTCTTTGGGCGGCACGTTGTAAGGCTGGCCGAGCGACACGTAAAGCTTCTTGTCCGGGCCGATCTTGCAGACCCGCGCACCGTGGTTGAAGCTCTCTTCGGTGGTCGGAATCAGTTTGCCCTGCGGCACAACGATGCCGGCGGCAACGTCCGGACCCTCGTAGAAGAACTCCGCGGCGGGAAACACCAGCACGCGATTGTGTTCGACGACATACAGGAACCCGTCCTTCGAGAAGCACACGCCGTTGGGCACGTTGAACTTCAGGGACGGCGAGAATTCCTTGACCTCGTCGGCGACGCGATCCTTGTCGCGATCGGTCACGGCGTAGATCCTGGTCTTGCGGGTACCGACGAACACGACACCGGTGCTGGGGCCGACAGCCATGTTGCGGGCATCGGGAACGAGCGCGTACAGCTCGATCTTGAAGCCGGCCGGCAGCTTGATGTTCTTCAGGGTTTCCTTGATCGCTTCGGCCTGCGGGCCGGTCTGCGGGATCAGCGGCAGATCCAGCGAAGTGCCGGTGGACTTCAGCGTGGACAGCTTGTCGAGATTGGCGTCGTCGGCATGGACCGGGGAGGCCACACCGAGCGCCAGTGCGGCGGAGACTGCGGCGGCGGAAAACTTCAGCATCATGTTCGTATCAACTCCGATATCCAATAGTTGTGGGGCAGATCACCGGCGCCGCCGGAGCCCGATCGATCGAGTCCGACGCTGCACGCTGGCAGGGCATCAGACACCACCGGAAACCGAAATTCAATCTGTTGCTTGAAACAATCGATTGCGCATTGGATCGTGCGCATCTCGTTGATTTAGCGATCCGATCGAGATGAAGCGGCGCTGCGGAAGGGTGCTTCAGACGGACGATGGGCGGCGCGTTGCGCTGCCGGCGACGCGGCGGTCAGACCGCCGTCAGCTTTCCTACGTAGATCCGGACGTCGTACTCGATCACGATTTTTCCATCGCGCGCGTG
>JAHCKV010000717.1 GCA_026125595.1 Burkholderiales bacterium
GCGGCGGCCGGTCGGCGAAGGCGGTGGCGATGCGCCGCCGCAGCAGGAAGGTGAGGATCAGGCCGATCCAGGCAGCGGTGGCCAGGGTCCGGTACACCGGATAGGAATCGCGGATGTTGGTGAGCACCTCGGTGGGGTAGATGAGGTATTCCACCGCCACGTAGTTGAAGCGCGCGTTGAACTCGTCGAAGAAGAAGTACTCGGCCGCCACCAGATAGGCCATGGCCGTGACCGATACTGCAAAGCCCGCATACACGAGCCCGCGTCCGATGCGAGACTGGAACGCGCGCCGCGGCATGAGCCACAGGTAGATCGCGAACGGCAGGATCAGATACAGGCCGGTCACCGCATCGAAGAGGAGGCCGACGACCATTGCACGGGGAACCGATGACCATCCGATCAATCCTTGCTGCAGGCTGACGTCGAACAGCATGACGCGCGACGAGAACGATGACGCGACATAGATCAGCCATGTCAGCATCACCAGATCGAAGCGGCCTTCCACGCGGGGAATTCCGAACCGGCGACGCGCCCGTCGGCCGCTTGCGGAAAATGCCGAATCGGTGCCGGTTGTCGTTTCCATCCAGGACATGGGGGTTTCCCGAAAGCGAAGAAGTCGGGAGACTACGCAGGCCCTTGTCGAAAAATTGTTCAACCCGGCATCGACGCGACATCCTGGTGAAGCGATTCAGACGGTTTGAGCACCAGCTCGAACTGCGTTCCTCGGTCGGGCGACTGCGTCGACGATCGAACCGTCAGGGCCCATCCGCGCAGCTCGCACACACGCTTTGCGATCGCCAGCCCCAGTCCGCGTTCACCGTCGTCGCGTGCTGTGTTGGTATCCGACAGACGGCCGCGGTAGTAGCGCTCGAACACGAATGGCAGATCCTCCGCGGCGATGCCGGCACCGTCGTCGGCGATCTCCAGTCCCCCCGCGATCGATCGGACGCGCAGCGTCGCCGGCGCGGCATGATCGATCGCGTTGCGAACCAGATTGCGCAGCACGATCAGCAGCCCGGCGCGGTCGGCCTCGATGTAGGTCCTGTCGGGAACCTCGTTGATCAGCGATAGCCCGCGGGTTGCGGCACGTTCCTCCAGGCCATTCCACGCGTCGTCGACACAGCGCTTCAGCGCGATGGTTTCCCGGCGTACGGGCTGATCGTCGCGCGTTTCCCGGGCCGACTCGATCGTCGCCGCTATATCGTCGATCGTGGTCACGATCCGTCTGACGCGCTCCCGTTGCCGCGCATCGAGGCCCGGTGACAGCGCCAGCAACTCCGCATCGGTACGAATGATGGTGAGGGGTGTTCGCGTTTCGTGGCTGAGATTGGCCGTGAACTCGCGTTCCCGCGCGATCGAGCGATCGACCTGATCCTGTACCCGGTTGAACGCTTCCACCAAGTGCCCGGCCTCGTCGTCGCGATCAACCTGGATGCTGCCGGCTCCCGGTATCCATGTCGCGATCCGATCGGTGACGTCCACCATCGGCCCGATGACCAAACGGGCGATCCGCCGTGCCAGCCAGAAGCCGGTCGCACTGACGATGAGCCACAACAGCATCAGTGTCATGCCGAATCGATACACGCGCCGTTCGTTGTCGGTCGCATCGAATTCCACGGCGATGCGTCCCTGGGGCAGATCCGCCACCACGGTATGCAGTATCAGATCGTCGAGATGATGTTGATGGGAGCCCGGAGA
>JAHCKV010000718.1 GCA_026125595.1 Burkholderiales bacterium
CTCGGTGTTTCCCCTAGGCCCGCCGCACCGGAAACCGGCGCATTGCGCGGCGGTTTCCCTTCAGGTCCCGGGTCCGGATGCCGTTATGGTCGACACGTACCTGCTTCCGGGCCCGCCCCCCACCGATGGAAACTCAAGCCGCCCCACCGTCGCCGCGTCCGGCGTCGCCTGCCGCGCCGTCCCGGGCGACGATCGCCCGGCTGATCACGCTGCTGGTCGACGACGCGGATCTGGCCAAGGTGGAAGAGGAATTCCGCCTCGATCCGGTGCTGTCCTACCGGTTGCTGCGATTCGTGAACTCGGCCGCGTCCGGGTTCCTGCGGGAAATCACGTCGTACCGGCAGGCGATCACGGTGCTCGGCTACCACCAGTTGCACAAATGGATGGTCGTGCTGCTGGTGACGGCGCAGGAATCGGGTGCCCGCTCCGAAGTGGTGAAATCATCGTTGATTCGCGGCCGCTTCCTGGAACTGGTGGGCGTGGCCCATTTCGGCAAGGGCCGGGCCGACGACATGTTCATGGTCGGCGTCTTCTCGCGGCTGGGCGAGATTCTCGGCAGCACGCAGGAAGCGGCGCTGGAGCCGCTCAGCCTCGGCGACGAGATCCGCGCCGCGCTGCTGCAGCATGCCGGCTTCTACGGCCAGACGCTGCGGCTCGCCGAAGCCATCGAAGCGGCGGACGAACCTGCCGTCGACGCGATGGTCTCGGCGTTGTCCATCGATTTCCAGATCGTCTACGACAGCTACAACGCGGCCTGCGACTGGGCCGACAGCCTCCCCGTCTGATCGGCCCGCCGCGACGTCAATCGCCGCCGGCCTGACGCCCGACCCACTCGGCGTAGAACGGCGGCAGCGACGTATCGGCGAATACCGGATCGCGCTTTTCCAGGAATGCCTGCACGCCCTCGCGGCCATCGCGCCGGCTCGTGTAGAACACCGCCAGCGACTCGATCCGGTGCGCTGCCAGCGGATGCCGCTCGGCCGCATTGCGCCACAGCATCTGCCGCGTCAGCGCGACCCCGGCCGGCGACCGGCTCGCCGTGAACCGGCGCGCGATCTTGTAGGCCTCTTCGAGCAGCGCATCCGGCGGCACGACGGCTTTCACGAGACCGCCGCGCAACGCCTCCTGCGCATCGAAGATGTCGCCCGAGTACACCCACTCCAGCGCCTGCGACACGCCGACCAGCCGCGGCAGGAACCACGTCGAGCAGGCCTCCGGCACGATGCCGATCTTGCCGAACACGAAACCGAAGCGCGCCTTGTCGGATGCAATACGCACATCCATCGCCAGTGTCATCGTCGCGCCGACGCCGACGGCCGCACCGTTGATCGCGCCGATCACCGGCTTGCGGCATTCGAAGATCGCCAGCGACACCTTGCCGCCGGTATCGCGCACCCCGCGCTCGATCTCGGGCGTGTCGAGCCGCGCATCGAGATCCGCCAATGTCGGTTCCAGTGTCTCGTCGAGACCGAAGACGTTGCCTTCGCGCGTGAGATCCATGCCGGCGCAGAACGCGCGCCCCGCGCCGGTCACCACCACGGCACGCACGGCATCGTCGTCGCTGGCGCGATGGAATGCGTCGATCAGCTCATCGGCCATCTGCACGGTGAACGAGTTGAGCCGATCGGGGCGGTTCAGCGTCAAGGTCAGGATGCCGTCCTGCACGGCATAGCTCAGGGTTTCGTAGGTCATGGCGAG
>JAHCKV010000719.1 GCA_026125595.1 Burkholderiales bacterium
GTTGCTCGGCTGCCTTGACCGCTTCGTCGACCGAGAAGACCGGAATGCCGCGTGGCGTGGAGACGCCGTAGGCACGGAGGATTTCCTTCGCCTGGTACTCGTGAATTTTCATGTCGGAAACTATTGGAGGCTGGCGGTGGCGGACCCACCGCGCGGGAGCCGCGAGTATAGCCCACGACCCTCACGGCAGTCCGACATGCCTCGCAGGGGCACCCGTAGCCGCAAAACGTCATGCCGTCTTTGTTCACGGCGTTGCTTCGACGTCGCAAAAGCGAGGCGTTGCGCACTTCGGACGTCGCACTCCTCGCGAAACGACAGATTCCGCATCGCGGAATCTCACGCTTTGTGCGGTTCATGCCGTTGTCACGAAAGTGACGACGAATGGCACATCTTCTGCATCAGTCTCCTGTGTGCTGAAGCGTCCGCGCTTCGACACTGCAGGTAGGTCTCCTCCCCTATCCAGGGGAACTGATGGACAGCCCAAAGTCTCCCTTTGGCTGTCCATTTTTTTTGCCTACCGTCGATCCGGACTCCAGCCGTATGCAGTGCGCATGATGTGGAAGATCACGTTCTGCTCGATGACGCCCCGCACCAGGTAGGCCCCCGGCCCTGTCGCGAACACGGCGACGTCTTCGCCGCCGTGGGTTTCCGATGGCATCGGCATTGGCGACTCCTGCAGATAGTCGGGCGCTTCGGTATCCACCGTCGTCAGATCGGAGCGGCCTTCAGCCATCAGCGCGCGCGCCGGCTCATGCTCGAAGCGCTTCGGCCCGGCACCCTGGAGGTTGGTCGCACCGGAATACCCAGGACCGTTCGCGTACGACAGGGTGGTGTACGGCAAGCCCAGCAGATCGCGCGCATAGCGTGGGGCTTCCCGTCCGGGTTCCACCACCTTGCCGAGAATCGGATTGCCGCGCTTCGGATAGCCGGCCATGGTCAGCACATGGCTGTGATCGGCGGTCACGATCAGCAGCGTGTCGTTCCCGTCGACGAGACGCTGCACGCGCGCGACGGCCTCCGACAATGCGATGGCGTCGGTCAGCGCACGATAGGCGTTGCCCGCGTGGTGACCATGGTCGATGCGACCACCTTCGACCATCAGGAAGTACCCGTTCTCGTTGCGGGACAGGATCCGCACCGCCTTCTCGGCCATGTCCGCCAGCGATGGTTCTCCGGCGCCGTCGCGCGCCCGATCGGCCTCGAATCTCATGTGCGATGGCTCGAACAATCCGAGCAGGTGGTCGGTGACGTCCGGATCGACGGCATCGAACTGCTGCCGGTTCCAGACATAGGCAGCGCGCGGCAGGCGCTCCGTCCATTCTCGCCAGAGCGATCGACCATCGCGGCGGGTTCCGTTCCGGTCGCCATACTCCGGATCGGGTTCTTCGGTCCGGTAGAACTTCTGTCGCCCGCCGCCCAGCGCGACTTCGAGGCCATCGCCGACTGGAAACTCGATCAACTGACGCGCGATGTCCGGCACGGTCGCGCCGGCGGGCAGATCGGCGTCGCCCTCCCAATCCCGATCCGCGATATGGGCATAGCAGGCGGCTGGTGTCGCGTGGGTCAGCCGCGTGGTCGTGACGACGCCGGTCGACAACCCACGGCTCTCGGCTTCTTCGAGAATCGTCCGCAACGCGGCGCCCGCCACCGCTTCCGCGCGGCGCTCCCGACGGGGTACCCCCGCATGCACGGAGAT
>JAHCKV010000072.1 GCA_026125595.1 Burkholderiales bacterium
CAGGAATCGAACCCGCAACCCTCGGCTTAGAAGGCCGATGCTCTATCCGGTTGAGCTACGGGCACCGTGTGACATGCTTTGAAATACACGGGCATCGCCACAACATACGATCGCATGAATCCGAACCGTGTCGCGGACGACAGCCCCGTCGCCGCAAGAAGCCTGGTCGGGGTGAGAGGATTCGAACCTCCGACATCCTGCTCCCAAAGCAGGCGCGCTACCAGGCTGCGCTACACCCCGAGGCGGCGGCAGTTTACGCGCCCGTCCTGCTGCGGGCAAACCGCGTCGCGATGGCCCTCCGGCCCGCATCCATCGAAGCGATGGCGCGAAGTTGCCGCTGTCATGGAACTTGTACTGACCATCGCGGGACAAACTCCAGCACGACGCAATTCGCCGTGTATTTTCCCAGCACGCAGAGGTCAATTCATGAAAGCCAGCGAAAAGCATTCGAACCCACGCGAGATCCGTCATCGCCTCGGCCTCAACCAGCAGGAGTTCTGGGGCATGATCGGCGTTACCCAGAGCGGCGGCTCGCGCTACGAAAGTGGCCGCAGCATGCCCAAGCCCGTCCAGCAATTGCTGCGACTGGTGCACGTGGACAAGATCGACATTTCGCGCATCACGCGGGGCGATTTCGAAGTGTTGTCCTACCTGAAGACCACGCGCCCGGCGATGTTCCGGAAGCTGAAGAGCGAAGCGACGGTCAAGCCGACGGCACAGAAGCGCGCAGTGTCGCGAAAAGGCAACGGTTCGCAACGCAGCGCCTGAGTTTGCGGTCTTGAAGGTTCGGTCGGCGACGCGGGTATGCGCGGCTCGGATACACTCGCCGCTTTTTCCGGGCACGAGTATCCATGCGCATCACCCGCCGCCTCGAATTCGACGCCGGCCACCGGATTCCGGCCCATGACAGTCAGTGTCGCCACCTCCACGGTCATCGCTACGCGTTGGAGGTGACGCTCTCGGGCGACCCCATCGCCGAACGGGGTGCGTCCAACGAGGCGATGGTGATGGACTTCTCGGAAGTAAAAGCCATCGCGAAACGGATCATCGTCGACGACTGGGATCACGCGTTCCTGGCCTACCGGGGCGACGCTGCCGTGGTCGGATTCCTGGCGACGCTGCCGACCCACCGAACCGTGTTGTTCGACGCACCGCCCACCGTGGAGCATCTGGCCGAGTCGGCCTTCCGGCTGTTGGAGCCCGAGTATCGGGACCGCTACGGGAACCATCTGCGGCTGGAACGGGTGCGGCTCTACGAAACACCCAATTGCTGGGCTGACGCCGAATGCGCCGACCTGGGTCGCCGCTGATCCGTCAGACCGGGGCACGATCGGGCCGCAGGCGGACCCGGACGTTCGATGGATGGCGGAAGCGGTGAGATTCGAACTCACGAACGGTTGCCCGTTGCCGGTTTTCAAGACCGGTGCAATCGACCACTCTGCCACGCTTCCTGCCGGGATCGGTCGCGAGGATGCCGCCGGGACGGCGGCTCGCGACCGGGCCGAATCATAGCGCACCGCCCCCTGCTCCCTCGAAACGAAATCAGGATCCTGTTGAAACCAAAAGAAGCTTTCCGTAGTCTGACGACCTGACGCAGTACGCTGCACCATCGAATTTCTAAGGGGGAACACACGGATGCAACCTGAACTTCGCGTCGCGACAACCGGCGCCGGTGCCCTGGCACCGGAACGCCAGAAGGTCCTGCGCCAGACCTACATGCTGCTGGCCCTGACGATGGTGCCGACGGTCGTCGGCGCATTCATCGGCATGGCGACGGCCGGCATCATCATGCAGCACCCCATCATGATGTCGCTGGTGATGCTGGGAGCCGTCATCGGCCTGCAATTCGCGATCTCCGCCAATCGCAACAGTGGCCTCGGCGTCGTGCTGTTGCTGGCCATGACCTTCGTGCTCGGCTGGTATCTCGGCCCGATGCTGAACTTCGCGTCATCGCTGCGCAACGGCCCGCAACTGGTCGGACTCGCGGCGGCCGGCACCGGTGGCATCCTGTTGACGATGAGCCTCATCGCGACCACGACGAAGCGCGACTTCAGCTTCATGGGCAAGTTCCTGTTCGTCGGCATGATCGTGTTGTTGATCGCCGGTATCGCGAACATGTTCTTCCAGATTCCGGCGCTTGCGCTGACGATCTCGGCACTGGTGATCGTGGTGTTCTCGCTGTTCCTGCTGCACGACGTCAGCCGGATCGTGAACGGCGGCGAGACGAACTACATCATGGCCGCCACCGGCGTGTACATGAGCCTGTTCAACATCTTCGTGCACCTGCTGCACCTGTTGATGGCGTTCGCCGGCGAACGCGACTGATCGATCGCGACGCTGCAGCGACGAAGCGGCCCCTCGGGGCCGCTTTTCTTTTGTCCGTCGCGTTCAGCGCTCGAACAGCGCGATGGATTCCACGTGGGCCGTGTGCGGGAACATGTTGATGACACCCGCGGCCTCCAGCCGGTAACCGTGAACGTTGACGAGCACGCCGGCATCGCGTGCCAGCGTGGACGGACTGCACGACACATAGACGATGCGACGCGGCATCGGCTCCGTCAGCGATTTCACGAGTTCCATCGCACCATCGCGCGGAGGATCGACGAGCCACTTGTCGAACCGGCCGCGCCGCGCCAGCGTTTCCGGTGTCACCGTGAACAGGTTGTCCGCCTCGAAGGCCGTCGACGCGGACAGGCCGTTGAACGCAGCGTTCTCCCGCGCCCTCTGCACCAATCCTTCGCTGCCCTCCAACCCGAGCACCTCCGCACCACGCCGGGCGATCGCCAGCGAAAAATTGCCCAGCCCGCAAAAGAAATCGGCGATCCGCTCGCCCGGCTGCGGATCGAGCAGCGTCATCGCGCGATGCACCAACACCCGGTTCACCTGATGATTGACCTGCGTGAACTCGATGGGTGAATACGGGAATCGCAGGTCGAACTCGGGCAACGTGTACGTCAGTGCCGGCGCGTCGACCGGATGAAAACGGAACAGCGATTCCGCGCCCTTCGGCTGCAGATAGATGCAGACGCCATGTTGGTCGGCGAACGCGCGGATCGTCGCTTCATCGTCCGGCGTCAGCGGCGCCAGAATCCGCAGCACCAGCACATCGACGTGTTCGCCGATGGCCAGTTCCACCTGCGGCAGTTGCGCGCGGACCGTGAGATTTCCGATCATTGCCCGCAGCGGCTTCACCAGGGCCGAGATGCGCGGCGGCAGCACATGGCATTCCCCCATCTCGGCGACGTAGCTGCTGCCGCGCTCGTGAAACCCGACCAGAACACCACCCTTCTTGACGACGTTGCGCACCGACAACCGCGCCCGATAGCGATAGCCCCACGGGGCGCCGTGGACCGCCGGCAGCATCACCTCCGGGTGTACCCGGCCGATACGCGCGAGATTGTCTTCGAGCACGCGTTGTTTCGCGGCGACCTGCGCACGCGGATCCAGATGCTGCATGGCGCAGCCACCACAGATTCCGTAGTGGGGACACCTCGGCGTCACACGCTGACTGCTCGGCTGCAGAATGCGTTCGACGGCACCGACCGCGAACGATGCCTTGCTGCGATGGGTCGTGAACGTCACGGTCTCGCCGAGCAATGCACCCTGGATGAACATGACCTTGCCATCGAGATGGGCGACACCCTGACCTTCGTGGTCGAGCGATTCGATGGTGACGGGACCGAGCACCGACTTCACGCCGACGCCTTCCAGGCGCCGAGAAACTCGCGCCAGTGATCTCCGGCAAGTTTCGTCAACGTCTCGCGCACCAACGCTTCCTCCCGCGCGAGTCCGTCGAGGTCGAGCACACCGCGCATGCGCTGGAAACGCAGAAACACCAGGTACGTGTTGACGACGTCGGTCTCGCAATAGTTGCGGATCGCGTCGATACCACCGGCCAGATAGGTCGGCCACACCTGGCTGCCGTCCATGCCGATCTTGCCCGGCAGTCCCATCAGTTGGGCAAGACCATCGAGCGGCGCGCTGGCGCGCGGCTGATACAGCGCCAGCAGATCCATCAGATCGAGGTGCCGGGTGTGATAGCGGCTGATGTAGTTGTTCCACTTGAACTCACGATCGTCCTCACCGAGATCCCAGTAGCGGGACGCCGCGATGCCGTGAACGAGCCCCCGGTAATGCAGGACCGGTAGATCGAAACCACCACCATTCCACGAGACGATCTGCGGCGTGTAGCGTTCGATGCCGTCGAAGAACCGCTGGATCAGCGTGGCTTCGGATTCGCCCGGATCCCCGAGCGACCAGACCCGGAAGGTTTCGCGTTCGCGCAGCGCACAGGAGATCGCGACGACCCGCTGCAGATGCAGCGGCAGGAAATCGGAGCCGGTCGCCTGCCGGCGCGCTTCGAAGGCGGCCGCCGCGACGTCCGCGTCGGTGCGCTCGGCAGGATGGTTCTGCAGCCGTCGCAAACCGGCCACATCGGGGACGGTCTCGATGTCGAAAACGAGGATCGGGGTCATGGATACGGCGAAGTCCGGCGGAAAAGCCGGCAATTCTAGGGAAACACCGAACAAGTATCACGTGCGCGACCGTGGCGCTCGGGTTCGAGGGCGAGGCGACGGCGACGACAGGGAGCGGCACTCCGTGACGAGACGGCAACGACATCATCGGACCCGAGCGCCCGGTCCCGTCAATCTCCTGTCGAGCAGTGGGTTGGCGCCGGCATCGCGCCTGCGTCGCGGTTCTCGTTGCCAACGCGCCAGCCTTGGCTGCCTCACCCCGCTGGCCGTCATCCATGCCGGAGCCAACGCGCATCGCGAGACGTGTTCGGTGTTTCCCTAGCCCTCGGACTCGACGAAGCCGATCCTCTGCGAACATCGACGACCCCGCGATGCAGCGGAACACGCCCTGCCACGGGCCTGCAGGTCGGTGTAGCATCGCTCCAAACCTATCGCGACCCGCCCGGGCACCCCCACGGAGAACACTGTCTTGAAACGGGAAACCATCACCGGAACCCCCCTGGATCTTCATTTTCCGGAGTATCTCCGGCACGACGGACTGAAACGCTGGGTGGCCGAGGTCGCCGCGCTCACGCAACCGGCCCGCGTCGTCTGGTGCGACGGATCCCAGGCCGAATACGACCGCCTGTGCGCGGAACTGGTCGCGGCCGGCACGTTCCAGCCGCTGAATCCGCAAAAACGCCCCGGCAGCTTCCTCGCGTGGTCCGATCCGAGCGACGTCGCCCGGGTCGAAGACCGCACCTTCATCTGCAGTCATGATCCGCGGGACGCCGGCCCGACCAACAACTGGGTCGCACCGGACGAAATGAAGGTCACGTTGTCCCGGCTCTTCGACGGTTGCATGCGCGGCCGCACGCTGTATGTGGTGCCGTTCAGCATGGGGCCGATCGGCTCCCCCATCGCCCACATCGGCGTCGAGCTCACCGACTCGGCCTACGTGGCCGTCAGCATGCGCGTGATGACCCGCATGGGGCGTGCTGCCCTCGAAGCGCTCGGTGCCGACGGCCCGTTCGTTCCGTGCCTGCATTCGGTCGGCGCCCCGCTGCAACCCGGCGAGAAAGACGTCCCATGGCCCTGCAACAAGGACCAGAAGTACATCGTGCACTTTCCCGAAGAGCACGCGATCTGGTCGTTCGGCAGCGGCTACGGCGGTAACGCACTGCTCGGCAAGAAATGCTTCGCGCTGCGCATCGCATCGAGCATGGGGCGGGAGCAGGGCTGGCTCGCCGAACACATGCTGATCCTGGGCGTCGAATCGCCCCGCGGCGACAAGACCTACGTCGCGGCAGCGTTTCCGAGCGCCTGCGGCAAGACCAATTTCGCGATGCTGATTCCACCGCCGGCCTTCCAAGGGTGGAAGGTCACGACCGTCGGCGACGACATCGCGTGGATCAAGCCGTCGGCCGACGGCCGACTGCGGGCGATCAATCCGGAATTCGGCTTCTTCGGCGTCGCTCCCGGCACGTCCCGACTGTCCAATGCAAATGCCATGGACACGCTGCGGGCCAACTGCGTGTTCACCAACGTGGCGCTGACACCGGACGGCGACGTGTGGTGGGAAGGCATGACCGAAACGCCGCCGCCCGCGTTGACCGACTGGCAAGGCCAGGCCTGGACGCCCGACTGCGGACGCAAGGCCGCCCACCCCAATGCGCGCTTTACCGTACCGGCATCGCAGTGTCCCTCCATCGACCCGGACTGGGAAAACCCCGATGGCGTACCGATTTCGGCGTTCATCTTCGGTGGCCGTCGCAGCACGACGATGCCACTGGTGCTGGAGAGCTTCAACTGGGCCGACGGCGTGTATCTGGCTGCGACGATGGGCTCGGAAACCACCGCTGCGGCCGCCGGCAAGGTCGGCGAAGTGCGGCGCGACCCGTTCGCGATGCTGCCGTTCTGCGGTTATCACGTCGGTGACTATTTCGATCATTGGCTGTCACTGGGCCAGAAAGTGCCCAACCCGCCGCGGATCTTCTGCGTGAACTGGTTCCGCAAGGGTAACGACGGCCGATTCCTGTGGCCCGGCTACGGCGAGAACATGCGGGTCCTCGAATGGATCGTGGACCGCTGCCACGGACGTACCAAGGCCGTGGAAAGCCCGCTCGGATGGATGCCTGCGGAGAGCGTGCTGCAATGGTCCGGGCTGCCCGAGACGGTCCGCGAAAGCTTCCACGACGCGATGACGCTGGACCGGCGCGACTGGCTGCAGGAATTGCTGCTGCACGAAGAGCTGTTCCTCAAGCTCTACGATCGGCTGCCCAAGGAATTCGTACTGCGGCGCGAACTGCTGCTGGCGAATCTGTGGCGGGCACCCGAGCGCTGGCAGTTGCCGGTGGGATAAGTCGAACCGCTCTACCGGAAGTCGATCAGGACTTCCGGTAGTGCTCAGCCGTAGACGCCCGTCGACAGGTAGCGGTCGCCACGATCGCAGATCACCGTGACGATGACGGCGTCCTGCAGTTCCTGCGATACCTGCAACGCAGCCCAGGTCGCACCGCCGGCCGACGGCCCACAGAAGATGCCCTCCTCACGCGCGAGTCGGCGCGCGGTTTCCTCGGCGTCCGCCTGGCTGACCTCGATCACGCGATCCACGCGCGTCCGGTCGAAGATCTTCGGCAGATAGGCCTCCGGCCATTTGCGGATCCCCGGAATCCGTGAACCGTCGCTCGGCTGGCAGCCGATCACCTGGATGGTTGGACTCTGTTCCTTGAAGTATCGCGAGCACCCCATGATCGTGCCGGTGGTACCCATGCTGCTGACGAAATGGGTGATGCGACCTTCGGTGTCGCGCCAGATTTCCGGTGCCGTGCCGCGGTAGTGCGCGAGTGGGTTGTCCGGATTGGCGAACTGGTCCAGCACCCGGCCCTCGCCGCGCGCCTGCATCTGCAGCGCGACATCGCGCGAATGTTCCATGCCGCCGGCCTGCGGCGTCAGCACGAAACCGGCCCCGAACGCCGCCATCGTCTGCCGACGCTCCACCGACAGGTCTTCCGGCATGACCAGCACCATCCGGTAGCCGCGCATCGCGGCGACCATCGCGAGCGCGATACCGGTATTGCCGCTGGTCGCCTCGATCAGCGTGTCACCAGGACGGATCTCGCCGCGCGATTCTGCGCCGAGGATCATCGACAATGCCGGCCGATCCTTCACCGAACCGGCCGGATTGTTGCCTTCCAGCTTGCCCAGGATGATGTTCGACGTGGTGCCCGGCAATCGCTTCAGGCGCACCAGCGGCGTATTGCCGACGAAGTCGTCGAGAACCGGATGGGCGTTCATCGGTGCGACACGCCCTCCCGCGCCAGCAGCCAGTCGATGTAGCGCGACACCCCTTCCTCCACCGACAGGAACGCCGACGCGTACCCGGCGGCCCGCAACTTCGCCAGATCGGCCTGCGTGAAGCTCTGATACTTGGCCTTGAGTCCATCGGGGAACGGCGTGTACTCGACCAGCCCCTGGGCTCGCATCTCATCGAGCGTCTGCGCGGATTGGCCTTCCGCGCGCCGCAGCGCGTTCACCGTGGCGCATGCCACATCGTTGAACGTCTGTGCGCGGCCCGTGCCGAGATTGAAGATGCCGGACACATCCGGATGATCGAGAAACCACAGGTTCACGGCGACGACGTCGTCGACCGAGACGAAATCGCGTCGCTGCTCGCCGGGACCGTAACCGCCGCTGCCTTCGAACAACTTCACATGACCTTCGGCGCGATACTGGTTGAAGCAGTGGAATGCCACCGATGCCCTGCGCGCCTTGTGCGCTTCCCGCGGGCCGTAGACATTGAAATATCGCAAGCCGACGACCTGTGTCGTCAGACCGTCCCAGCGCCGGCGCACGACCTGATCGAGCAGAAACTTCGAGTAGCCGTAGACATTGAGCGGAGATTCGCAGGCGCGGTCTTCGCGGAATTCGGGTCCCGGTCCGTAGACGGCGGCAGACGACGCATAGATGTAGCGCACCCGCTCGGCCTGACACCAATCGAGCAACGTCAGCGAGTAGCGGTAGTTGTTGTCCATCATGTAGCGCCCGTCCGCACCCATCGTGTCGGAGCACGCGCCATCGTGGAGGATCGCCTCGACGTCGCCGTCGAAATCTCCGGCGACGACCGCATCGAGAAACGTTTCCTTGTCCCAGTAGTCGGCGATTTCGCAATCGACCAGATTGCGGAACTTGTCGGCACGGGTCATGTTGTCGACCGCGAGAATGTCGGTCACGCCCCGGGCATTGAGTCCCTTCACGAGGTTCGAGCCGATAAACCCGGCGGCACCGGTCACGACGATCATCAGTGGCTCCTTGGTCCGTCGGGCGGACCGAACAGTTCTTCCGGATGAACCACGGCGGTGCCGAGTTTGCCGACGACGATGCCGGCGGCACGATTGGCCCAACGCACCGAGCCTTCGAAGGTCTGTCCGGCGGCCAGCATCACGCCGAGAGTCGCGATGACCGTGTCGCCGGCACCGCTGACATCGTAGACCTCCTGCGCCAGCGTCGGCACGTGGAGCGTGCCGTCATCACGGAACAGCGACATGCCTTCCTCGCTGCGCGTCACCAGCAACGCTTCGAGGGCGAGATCGCGTCGCAGTTGCTGCGCCTTGTCGGTGAGTTCCGCCTCGCTCGACCAGCGTCCGGCAACTTCGCGAAACTCCGAGCGGTTCGGGGTCAGGATCGTGGCGCCTCGATACCGTTCATAGTCGTCGCCCTTCGGATCGACCAGCACCGGCTTGGCGGCACGGCGCGCGAGTTCGATCAGTTCGGCCACATGCTTCAGGCCGCCCTTGCCGTAGTCGGACAGAATCACCACGTCTGCATCCGGCAGGCGCCGTTCGAAGTCGGCCTGCTTGGACAGCAGCGCCTGCTGTCCGGGTTCAGTCTCGAAATCGATGCGCAGCAACTGCTGCTGCCGGCCGATCACGCGCAGCTTGACCGTCGTGGTCACTGCGCCGTCGCGCTGCAGCCCCGATCCTATGCCTTCGGCGGCGAGCATGCGTTCGATGGTGGTGCCAGCCTCGTCGTCCCCGACGACGGCGAGCAGATCGACCTGGGCGCCCAACGCCCGCGCGTTGCGCGCGACGTTGGCGGCTCCACCGAGTCGCTCATCGGAGCGTTCGACTTTCACCACCGGCACGGGCGCTTCGGGCGAAATGCGACTCACGTCGCCGAACCAGTAGCGATCCAGCATCACATCGCCGACGACGAGAATCCGGACGCCGGTCGGATCGGGCCGTGGTCCCAGAACGGTCATCGCACGTCCCTCATGGACGACCGATAGCCTGGTACTCCAGGCCGAAGGACCGGACCATTTCCGGGTCGTACATGTTGCGACCGTCGATGATCAGCGGGTGACGCAGCCGCGACCGGATCCCGTCGAAATCGGGACTGCGGAATTCCTTCCACTCCGTGACGATCATCAACACATCGGCCCCCTCGAGCGCCGCCATCGGCTGGGTCGCGTAGGTCAGCCGCGGTTCGTCGCCGAACACGCGCCGGGCCTCGTCGGTGGCGACCGGGTCGTACGCATGCACCGTTGCTCCCCGTGCCAGCAACCCATCGACGATGACACGACTCGGTGCTTCGCGCATGTCGTCGGTATTGGGTTTGAACGCGAGTCCCCACAACGCGATGTGCATACCGGCGACCTTGCTGCCGAAGCGCGCGTCCAGCTTTTCCAGCAGGCGGGTCTTCTGGACTTCGTTGGCATCTTCCACCGCGCGCAGGATGCGCAGATCGAGACCATTCTCCTCGCCGGTGCGCTGCAATGCCTGCACGTCCTTCGGAAAGCACGAACCGCCGTATCCGCAACCGGCATACAGAAAGTGATAACCGATCCGTGGGTCCGAGCCGATACCCTGTCGCACCGCTTCGATGTCGGCACCGAGCTTCTCGGCGAGGTTGGCCAGTTCGTTCATGAACGAGATCCGCGTCGCGAGCATCGCGTTGGCCGCGTATTTCGTGAGTTCGGCCGAGCGCACGTCCATCACCAGCATCCGCTCGTGATTGCGCTGGAACGGCAGATAGACGCTGCGCATGATCTGCGTGGCCCGAGCGTCATCCGAGCCGACGACGATCCGATCCGGCTTCATGAAATCCTGGACCGCTGCACCTTCCTTCAGGAATTCCGGGTTCGACACCACCGCGAACTCCTGCGTCGAACCGCGCTTCGCGAGTTCATCGGCGATCGCGGCCCGCACCTTGTCGGCCGTGCCGACCGGTACCGTGGACTTGTCGACCACGACCACGTACTGATCCATGTGGCGACCAATGTTGCGCGCCGCAGACAGCACGTAGGACAGATCGGCGGAACCGTCCTCGTCGGGTGGAGTGCCGACGGCGATGAATTGCACGGTGCCGTGCTTGACGGCTTCGACGATATCGGTCGTGAAGCGCAGCCGACCCGCATCGGCATTGCGCTTGACCAACCCTTCGAGACCGGGCTCGTAGATCGGGATCTCACCCGCTTTCAGCATGTCGATCTTGCGTTGATCGAGATCGAGGCACAGCACTTCGTTGCCCGTATCCGCCAGGCAGGCGCCCGACACGAGCCCCACGTAACCGGTTCCGACGACAGTTATTCTCACCTTGGCAAACCTCCTGCGGCCTGTTCGATTTCGGAGTTGATGGCCGCCAGCGC
>JAHCKV010000720.1 GCA_026125595.1 Burkholderiales bacterium
GGACAGAGTCCGCAAACCCCTCTCTCCCTGGTGGAAGCGCGGCGACTTGACGGCAGCGACGAGCAGAACCGCTTTTTCTTCGACCTGGTGCTGCGGGGGGCGCGTTTCGGCAACGCCTTCTCGGAGATCAATACCAAGTCCGTGCTGGACGTGCGCACGAGCTTGACGAAATCGGGTGACGGCTATCGGCTCAACGGCCGCAAGTTCTATTCGTCCGGCGCTTTGCTGGCGGACTGGATTCCCACCGTCGCCGTCGATGAAGACGGCAATACCGTAATCGCGTTCGTCGAACGCGGTGCCCGCGGCCTCACCATCGTCGACGACTGGAGCAGCTTCGGTCAGCGCACCACGGCCAGCGGCACCACGGTATTGGAGGACGTGCACGTGCCCGAGGAATACGTGCTGCGTCATCACAAGGCCTTCGACCGGCCCACGCCGATGGGCCCGGTGGCGCAGATCATCCAGGCGGCTGTCGACATCGGCATCGCCCGCGCGGCATTCAACGACACCGTCGCGTTCGTGCGACGCCAGACCCGGCCGTGGATCGACAGTCCCGCGGAGCATGGCTACGAGGATCCACTGACTATCCACGAGATAGGCAAGCTGGCGATTCAGCTGCACGCAGCGGAAGCGATCCTCGAACGCTCGGGTCGATTGCTCGATGCCGCCACCGCGGATCCGACAGAGAAGACGGTGGCCGAGGCCTCGATCGCCGTGGCCGAAGCCAAGGCCATCGGTGCCGAAGTCTCGGTGCACATCGGCAGCAAGCTGTTCGAGCTGGCCGGTACCCGTTCCACCTTGGGCGAGTTCAACCTCGACCGGCACTGGCGCAATGCGCGCACCCACACCTTGCATGACCCGGCGCGCTGGAAGCACTACGCCGTGGGCAACTATTTCCTCAACGGTATCAACCCGCCACGACATCCGTGGCTGTGACCACGTAACCCCAATCGGAGTGCTTCTGGATGTCGGGCAGGAAGAAGATGCACCTGCTGGGCTTCGCCCAGCACGGTGCGATGAATCACATGATTGGCACGTGGGCGCATCCGGCCGACAAGATCGGATACGACTACGCGCAACCCGAGTACTGGCAGGACGTGGGCCGTACGCTGGAACGCGGCAAGTTCGACGGCATCTTCATCGCCGACGTGCTGGCGCCGTACACCACATACAAGGGCAGCTCTGACTGGGCGATCAAGTACGCGGTGCAGTGCCCCATCCATGAACCGGCGCTGCTGGCACCTGTGATCGGTTGTGCTACAGAGCACCTCGGCATCGGCGTGACGTTGTCCACTGCGTTCGAGCCACCCCATGGCATGGCGCGCAAGCTGTCGACCCTCGATCACCTCACCCGTGGTCGCATCGGCTGGAACATCGTCACGTCGTTCTCGCAGAGCGAGTTCGACGCGCTCGGTTTCCGCGACGGCGTGGTGCCGCGTGAAGAGCGCTACGATCGTGCCCACGAGTACCTGCAGATCTGCAAGCTGCTGTGGGATTCGTGGCAGCCGGATGCCGTGGTGGCCGATCGCGAGTCCGGCATCTATGCCGATCCTTCAAAGGTTGCCGAGATCGATTTCGAGGGCAAGTACTTCCGCTCGAAGGGGCGTTCATCGGTGCGCGCGTCGCCTCAGGGCCGGCCGGTGCTATGGCAGGCGGGCGCTTCGGGGAAGGGGCGCGACTTCGCGGCATTGC
>JAHCKV010000721.1 GCA_026125595.1 Burkholderiales bacterium
AGGCCGAGGGTGAGCTGCGCTATCAGCGGCTGGTGGAAGTCGGTGCCCATCGCGGCATGATCACGGACCGCCATGGCGAGCCGCTCGCGATATCCACCCCGGTCGAATCTGTCTGGGTGAGTCCCGGCGACGCGAAGCTGTCCGTGGCTCAGCGCGCGAAGCTGGCGGCGCTGCTCGACTTGCCCTCTGCGGAACTCGACAAACGTCTGGCCATCCGTGATCGCGATTTCGTCTATCTGAAGCGGCAACTGCCACCGGAGCAGGCGGCGAAGATCGTTCAGCTCGACCTGCCTGGCGTGTTCCTGAAGCGAGAGTACCGACGCTACTACCCGGCGGGCGAGACGCTGTCGCACGTGCTCGGCTTCACCGATGTCGACGACCGCGGCCGCGAAGGGCTGGAACTGTCATATCAGGACTGGCTCGCGGGCCGGCCGGGCAGCCGGCGCGTGATCCGCGATCGGCGCGGCCATGTGATCGAAGACGTCGAGAGCGTCCGCGCGCCGCAGGAAGGCCGCGATCTGCCGTTGTCGATCGACCTGAAGCTGCAGTACCTCGCGTACCGCGAACTGAAGAACGCGGTCGCCCACCATCAGGCCAAGGCCGGCGGCATCATCGTGCTCGACGTGAAGACCGGCGAAGTGCTCGCGCTGGCCAACGTCCCGACGTTCAATCCGAACAACCGTGCGCGCTACAACCCGACCCGGGGCCGCAACCGCGCCATCGTCGATCTGTTCGAGCCGGGTTCGACGCTGAAACCGTTCACGGTTGCCGCGGCGCTGGATGCCGGCTTGTTTCGTTCCGATTCGGTGATCCAGACCGCCGGCGGATCGCTGACCATCGGCCCGGCCACGATTCGTGACGCCCACGCCAACGGCGACCTGACCGTGGCCCAGGTGATCCAGAAGTCGTCCAACGTCGGCACCGCGCGGATGGCGCTGGCGATGCCGTCGCAGCAGTTGTGGCACATGCTGTCCTCGTCCGGTTTCGGCGCCGTGCCGCAATCGGGTTTTCCAGGAGAGGCGGGCGGACGACTGCGGGATCCGAAGCACTGGCGGCCGATCGAGCAGGCGACCATGAGCTATGGCCATGGCATTTCGGTCAGCCTGATGCAGTTGGCGCGTGCCTACACGATCTTCTGCAACGATGGCGAGTTGTTGCCGATCACGCTGGTGCGACGCGACGAGCCGGTAGCCGGGTTGCCTGTGATCTCGGCACGGACCGCCGCGACGCTTCGGCAGATGATGCAACTGGTCACCGAGCCCGGTGGCACGGCGCCGCGCGCGCAGGTCGCGGGGTACCACGTGGCGGGCAAGACGGGGACCGCTCACAAACTGGTCGATGGTCGCTACGCGCCGGACCGGTACGCCGCATCGTTCATCGGGTTTGCGCCAGCGAGCAATCCGCGATTGCTGGTGGCCGTGCTGATCGACGAGCCGAGCGCCGGGCAGTACTACGGTGGACAGGTCGCGGCGCCCGCGTTCGCGACGGTCATGGGCAACGCGCTGCGCATGCTCGGCATCCAGCCCGACCGCCCGGTGACGCACAAGGGGCCCATCGACGACGTCGCCGAAGTGCCGGAGGAGGTGTGACGATGGCATCTCCGCGTGAACTGCTCGATGCACTTCGAGTGCCGGTGCGAAGGCTCGCCACCGACAGCCGCCGCGTGCAGCCCGGCGACGTGTTCCTCGCC
>JAHCKV010000722.1 GCA_026125595.1 Burkholderiales bacterium
ATAGGCCGTCCGCGTAGACGCGATGCGTGATCAGTCGGCCACAAGCCGCCAGATTCCCCAAGCCGCCAGCAGCCAGATCACGACGATGACGGCGGCGCCGATCCAACTGCGCGGCTTGGACTTACGTTCCGCCAGCCAACGGTCGGCGCGTTCGCGGCAGACCGCGAGCACCGGTGCCGGAATGAGCTGTACGCACAACGCGATGCCGAGCGGCAGCAGGACCATCTCGTCGAGAAATCCGATCACCGGAATGAAATCCGGGATCAAGTCGATCGGACTGAACGCGTAGGCCGCCAGCGCGAGCGCCAGCAGTTTCGCGACGAGCGGGGTGGTCGGATCGCGTCCGGCGAACCACAGCGTGAGGATGTCCCGGCGCAGGCGACGGGCCCAGGCGAGCAGCCGTGCCCACATGGGTCGTGCCCGCGTCAGCCGAGCAGCGACTCGGCGAACAGATCGTGTTCGTCCGAGCGGGTCACGCGCACCCGCGCGAACTGTCCGGCGCGGAGCCAGCGGGCGTTGTCGACGAACACGGTGCCATCGATTTCCGGCGCGTCCGACTTGCTGCGGGCGCGGGCGCGATTGCCGTCGACGGTGTCCACCAGCACGTCGATCTCGGTGCCGACCTTGCGCGCCAATCGCGCGGCCGAAATACGCGACTGGGTTTGCATGAATCGCGCACGGCGTTCCTGCTTGACGGCTTCCGGAACCGGATCCGGCAGTTCGTTCGCGGTGGCGCCGTCGACCGCCGAATACGTGAAGCAGCCGACCCGATCCAGTCGGGCTTGTTCGAGGAACGCGAGCAGTTCTTCGAACTCCGCCTCCGTCTCGCCGGGGAAGCCGACGATGAAAGTCGAACGCAGCGTGATGTCCGGACAGGCTTCGCGCCAGGCCTGGATGCGCGCGAGGTTGTTCTCGGCGCTGGCCGGACGTTTCATCAGTCGCAGGATGCGCGGGCTCGCGTGCTGGAACGGCACATCGAGGTAGGGCAGCACATGCCCTTCCGCCATCAGCGGCACGATCTCGTCGACGTGCGGATACGGATAGACGTAGTGCAGCCGCACCCAGACGCCGAGCTCGCCCATCGCGCGGACCATGTCGAACATCCGGGTCTTGACCGGACGGCCTTTCCAGAAGCCGGTGCGGTACTTCACGTCGACGCCGTAGGCGCTGGTGTCCTGCGAGATCACCAGCAGTTCCTTGACGCCGGACTTCACCAGATTCTCGGCGTCCTGCAGCACGTCGCCCACCGGACGGCTCACGAGATCGCCGCGCATCGACGGGATGATGCAGAACGTGCAGCGGTGATTGCAGCCTTCCGAGATCTTCAGATAGGCGTAGTGCTTCGGGGTCAGCTTGATGCCCTGGGGCGGCACTAGATCGGTGAAGGGGTCGTGCGGCTTCGGCAGATGGGTGTGAATCGCGGCGACCACCTCGTCGGTGGCATGGGGGCCGGTCACCGCCAGCACCGACGGATGCTTCGCACGCACGGTGTCGCCCTTGGCGCCGAGACAGCCGGTGACGATCACCTTGCCGTTCTTGCGCAGCGCCTCGCCGATGGCGCCGAGGGATTCATCGACGGCTGAATCGATGAAGCCGCAGGTGTTCACCACGACGAGGTCGGCACCTTCGTAGCTCGGTGACACCGTGTAACCCTCCGCCCGCAACCGCGTCAGGATCTGCTCGGAGTCGA
>JAHCKV010000723.1 GCA_026125595.1 Burkholderiales bacterium
CAGCAATGACAGTGTCTTCGTCGAGTTCGGCGACGGTGGTTCGGCCTCCGCCGACGACAGCATCTTCATGACCGCGGCCTTCGATCAGTCCAGTGTGGTCAGCGTCCTGACGACGCTGCACTATTCGGAGGATCTGGCGCCGACCCACACGGTCACCACCGATGCCAGCGCCTATCTGAACGGTGCGGCCGATCTGCGGGACAACAGCGCCCGCAACGCGATCCGTTCGCCGTCGATCAACACGCTGGTGCAGAAGACGCTCAGCCCGCAAACCAACTGGGGCTTCACCGTCACGGACAGCAACAAGCACGTGAGCTGGGGCAATCATTACCTCAACCCCGTCGCGTCGATCACATCGCGCAACGATTGGGCGGGGCGCACGTCCGCTCTGGCGAGCGATCCGCCGTCGGCGAGCGCGACTGCACGGACGCAATCGTCGCCGGAATCGGTACAGGAGCGATCGGAGCGTACCCGGTCGGCAATGGTGGATTGGTCGGCATCGTTCGCGGCTTCGACGGCATCCGGTGTCGATGGGACATCGCGGGAGGATTCGCGATCGCGGTCCGGGTACCCAGGTGCCAGCAGCGACGGCCGTCGACACGTCGGGGAGGGCAGAACCGGTGCGACGATCACAAAGGCAGGACGGTTCGATGCGCCCATGGCGCAGTCGATCCAGCGCGAGGTCCGCGCCGCCGAAGACATCGCGCCGGCAGATCGATCGCACGGTGCCGCGCGATTGCCGGACGTGTCGAAGGTCCGCTGGAATCTTTGATCGCGATGCCGATGGACGCTCGACTGGATGATCCGGCAGCGGATCGTGTGCGGTCGGACGTCGTCCTGTTTTCCACGAACCATGGCGGAAGAGTGACGACATGATCAGTAACCGTTTGATGGTTTGCGCACTCCCCTTGATGTTCTCGACGGCCGCCGCCGCCACCGTCTACGACCTGGCTGACGAGTTTCGCCGGGGCGGCGCACCGGATGGCCACTGGAGCTACGGCTACACCGAATCGATCGGTGGGCCGTTCATCGCGGCGACCAAGCACAAGGTCAACCACAACGGACTGGAGTACTGGGTGCCGCGCCACGGCGGCAATCCGTTCACGGCCTACAACCCGACCGATGAAGTGGTGTCGGTCGGACCGATCCGCTTTGCACCCGGTGTCGTGGTCGTGCATCCTGGACCGCTGCGCGAGTATGTCGTCGATCGTCTGACCGTGCCGGATGCCGGTCTCTATGCCGTCACTGGTGGCTTTGCCGGTGCCGACACCCGCGGAGGGTTGACCGACGTCTATGTGGTGCTGGACGGCGGCACGATCTTCAGCGGTGTCGTCGATGGTTTCGGCAGCGCGTCTTGGGTGAGCTTCTCCTTCACGCAGTATCTGCCGGCCGGGGCGACGCTGGACTTCATGGTGGGCACCAACGGCGTCGACTATCTGCAGGATGCGACGACGGTTTCCGCGCGGATCGCAGCGGTGCCGGAACCGGCGACGCTTTCGATGCTGGCCGCTGGTCTCGCGGTGCTGGCATTGGCAGCGCGTCGCGGACGGCCTTCTATCGGTACTTCGGACGCCTGACTCGCAACGGGGCCGATACGCCTTCGGCGTGCACGGCCATGCCGCTGCATTGCCGACCTCCGGGCGACCGTCGCCGCGCGGCCGCGATCCGCCGCGGGTACGAATCG
>JAHCKV010000724.1 GCA_026125595.1 Burkholderiales bacterium
CGCCGCAGACGATGACGCCGTGGTGCGCCAGAAACACGATGTCACGGTCACCGAGCGCATTGCAGATCCGGTCGCCCTCGGCGGTATCCAGCGCGACACCGCCGTAGGTACCGTCGTAGCCGATGCGGTTCCAGAAGCGCATGGCATTCTGATTCGCGGCGCAGTCGAGCTCGCCACCCTGCAGCAGACAGAGCGCAGTGGCGTGGGGCATGTGGGTGTGCAGCACGCATTTCTTGCGTTTGCCCAGGTGGATCCGACCGTGGATGAAGAAGGCGGTCGGTTCGACCTGGTGCTTGCCTTCGACGATCTCGCCCTTTTCGTCGACGATCATCAGATCGGCGGGCGTCAGTTCGCTCCAGTGGAAGCCCTGGGGATTGATCAGGAACTTGTCGGGTGCGCCGGGCAGTTCGAGGCTGAAGTGGTTGCAGACGCCTTCATTCAAACCCATCCGGGCGGCGCTGCGCAGAGCGGCAACGAGGTCGATCCGGGCTTGGCGGATCGCTTCGCGTTGGGACATGGCGGTCTCCTCCGTTGAGAACCGCTGAATTCTAGCGCTGGTCTGTCCGGATCCGGTCAGGGTTGCACGGATTTCGCCCAGGCGACGGCATCCTCCTGCGCCATGTGCACGTCGATGGGTTCGATGTCCAACTGGGCCTGCAGCCGTTCGCGCACGTCGTCGCCGTCGGCTTCCAGTGCCTCGGCCAGTGACAGCAGTTCGCCGTACGCGCCGGTCCGGTCGATCAGCGCCGCATGCATCGCGGGGCTGATCTTGATGACATCGAGGATCACCGGCATCGGCTGGCCCAGCAGATCGTCCAGCCGCGAGAAGATGCCGACCACGAACAGATCGTCGGCCTCGCGCCGGTGGAAGCGTCGCTTGCCGATGGATTCCAGAAAGCGGCCGCGAATCAGGCTCGACCGCACGACTTCCGACCGGCTCGGATCCGGATCGGCCGTCAGCAGCAGCAGGGTCAGCCAGCGGTAGAGCTCGTGGTAACCCAGCAGCGTCACCGCCTGTCGGTATGACGTGATGTGGGATGGAAAGCCCATGGCAGCCGAATTGATGGTGCGCAGCAGCCGGTACGACAGGGCGATGTCCTTGCGCAGCTCGGCTTCGATCTGGGAGATCTCCGCTTCGTTGCGCACCAGATTGAGCACGCGGATGATCAGCGCATAGGACGGCGCCAGCGGCTTCGGCCGGTCGGTCTTGGCGGCGGGCGCCGGCGAGGACGCGGCGAGGGTCATGGTCCGGCTCCGGTGGGATTCATTCCGAAACACTTCGGCAGTGCCATCGGAAACTTGAGGGCTCGCCGATTGCCCCCACCGGCTCCGGTCAGGGTGGCGGCAGACTGCCGGGTCTCGGGGACCGCGGCGGCCAGAAGAAATCGAGCGGGGCCTGCAGGAACCGACGGCCCAGTGCCGCCGCCAGCGGGCGGGCGTAGCGGAACCGGATTCGACGGGCTTTCAGCGCCACCAGGATCGCGAGCGCGAAGCTGACGACCAGGTTGACGATGCCGATCAGCAGGACGCCCGCCGCCGACAGCACGAACAATTGCCAGGGCAGATTCTGCTCCAGACCGACCGTTGCCGTCGCCAGATTGGCCGCCGCGAAGGTGATGTGGCGAATGTCGAGCGGCAGCCCGAGTCCCATCCCGATGGTGCCGGT
>JAHCKV010000725.1 GCA_026125595.1 Burkholderiales bacterium
GACGAAGCGAGCTATATCAACGGCGCAGTGATCGAGGTCAGCGGCGGCGCCACGCTGTAGCGTGGCCGTTTTGTCCCCCCCCACCGGATCGGACGAACCGGCGGCGGAAGCGCCTCAGGCCGAGGGCGAGCGCTCGGCAGTATCCAGCACGGCGAGCTTGATCCGGTCGGGGCGATGGATCACCGCCGATTCGGTCACGAGCGCGGTCACCAGGGACGCCGGTGTCACATCGAATGCCGGGTTGAATACCGCGACGCCTTCGGGCGCCCAGGTCACGCCGCCGAATCCGGTGACCTCGTCCGCCGCGCGCGCCTCGATCGGAATGCCGGCGCCCGTCGCGATCGAGAAATCCAGCGTCGACCGCGGACAGGCCACATAGAACGGCACGCCATGTCGGTCGGCCAGCACTGCGAGCGGATAGGTGCCGACCTTGTTCGCGACATCGCCGTTGGCGGCCACGCGATCGGCACCGACGATGACCGCATCGATGGCACCGCGTGCAAGCAACGTCGCGGCGGCCACGTCCGGCAGCAACGTCACCGGAATGCCGTCCTGCTGCAGTTCCCAGGCGGTCAGCCGGGCGCCCTGCAGGACCGGGCGCGTTTCGTCCGCGAACACCGTGACCGGATTTCCCGCCGCGACCGCCGACCGAATGATGCCGAGCGCGGTGCCATGGCCGGCCGTCGCGAGCGCACCGGCGTTGCAATGGGTGAGCACCCGTGCGCCGTGGGGCAGCAGCGCTGCACCCAGCGCCCCCATCCGATGATTCGCGGCGATGTCTTCCGCGTGGATCTGCCGGGCTTCCCGCAGCAGGCTCGCGGCGATGCCGGCCCCGGTCGTATCGGTCGAGCGTGCCAGCACGGTTCCCATGCGGTTCAGCGCCCAGAACAGATTCACCGCCGTCGGGCGACTGGTTTCGAGCACCCGGAATGCCGCCGGCAGCCCACTGCGGACATCGGCGGCGGGAAGCTTCGACAGTCGGTGCGCTTCGACGGCCACGCCGTAGGCAGCGGCACAGCCGATCGCCGGAGCCCCGCGCACCGCGAGTACCCGGATGGCATCGGCGACCTGTTCGGCCGACGTCGCCCGCAGATACTCGACGCCGGTCGGCAAGCGACGCTGGTCGAGGATCTCTACCGTGCCGTCATCGACCCAGCGCAGGGTGTGAAACGCCATCGTCATGCCGCCGCTGCCGACAGGATTTGCGTGCGCCGGCGCAGCGATTCGATCGCGGAAACGGGGTCAGCCATCGGCATCCGCCAGGCGGCCGGTACGGCGCCCGGTGCCGATCCGACCCAGGTCGGTGTGAACGGCGATGCGCCGAGCAGCTCGACGAGGCCACGGATGCCGGCGAATCGTCGGTCGGGATCGATCACGACATCGACGCCGCCATGTCGTGCGGCCAGCGCGGCGGGCGATTCGTCGGGCTTCATCGGGATCCGCTCCGCACCGGAGGCCTCGACGGCAGCGCGCCAGTCGGGGCCCAGATCGTCGGGCATCGCTACGACGACACCCAGCAACGGTTTCGACGATGGCGCCGCGGCGCGCAGCCGACGATCGAATCCGCCGTAGTGGATTTCGGCGAGCAGGAACGCTTCGTCGTCGAGCGAACGATAGCGGTCGTGACCGGCCGCGCGACTCATGATGGCGATGTCGTGCCGGTAG
>JAHCKV010000726.1 GCA_026125595.1 Burkholderiales bacterium
CATCGCGAGACTCGTTCGGTATTTCCCTAGGGAAACGCCGCGCAGGCGCTCAACCCCGGAAGCGCGCCACCACCGCGGTACTTTCACGGGCCAGCAGGAACTGGTCGGAGGTCACCGCGACGAACAGCGCGCCGGCGCCGATCCAGTGCTTGGCGTCTGCTTCCGCAAACGACAGGATGCCCGGCGCCTTGCCGGCTGCGCGGATGCGCGCGAGCCCATCGGTGATCGCGGCGCGCACTTCGGGCGCTCCCGGGTTGCCCATGTGACCGAAGTCCGCCGCCAGATCCTGCGGGCCGATGAACACGCCGTCGATGCCGTCCACCGCGGCGATCGCGTCCGCCTGGGCCAGCGCGGAACGCGACTCGACCTGAACCAGCAGGCAGATCTCGTCACTGGCGCGCGGCAGATAGTCCTTGACCCGGCCGAAGCGGTTGGCGCGGGAATTGGTGGAGACGCCGCGCACGCCGCGGGGCGGATAGCGCACGGCCGCGACGGCGGCCTTTGCCTCGTCGACGGTCTGCACGAACGGAATCAGCAGCGTCTGCACACCCAGATCCAGCAAACGCTTGATCACCACCGTGTCGTTCCACGCGGGACGCACCAGCGCCGACACCGGAGACCCGGCCACGGCATGCAGTTGATGGTGGACCATGTGCAATTCGTTCGGCGCATGTTCGGTATCGATCAGCACCCAGTCGAAGCCGGCCCCGGCGCAGATCTCGGCCGCGGTGTGGCTGCCCAGGCTCAACCAGCAGCCGATCTGGGCGCGCCCCTCGCGCAATCCGCGCTTGAACTGATTCACCGGCATTTCCATTGTTGTTCTCCTCCTGTGATGACGATCATCTTGTCGGCCCGACATTAGAACCCATCGATGTCCGATGGTCACGGTTACCCGGAACACGGTCGCGCGATGCTGCGACGGATTCGTCGCAGGCCCTACAATCCGTTCCATGAATCCCTTCGATCCTGCCGGCGTCATTCCGATCCTCGCCACTCCCTTCGGAGAGAGCGAGACCCTCGATCTCGAATCCCTCGATCGCCTCGTGCGCTTCATGGCGGCACTGCGTGTCGACGGCGTCACCGTGCTCGGCGTGCTCGGTGAATCCAACCGCCTGACCGATGCCGAACGGGCCGCCGTGATCGGCACCGCCGTCGCAGCCGCTGGCGGCCACATGCCGGTGGTCGTCGGCGCAAGCCATCCGGGCACGCGCGCCACGCTCGACCTGATCCGCATGGCGGCCGACCACGGCGCGCAAGCGGTGATGGTGGCGCCGACCGCGGAGCCGGTCCCCAACGACGAGCGCGTGTTCGAGTACTACCGCCGCATCGGCGCCGACAGCCCGTTGCCGATCATCGTGCAGGATCATCCGGCGTCGACGTCGGTGCACATGGGCGTGCCGCTGCTGCTGCGGATCGTCGGCGACGGTGGTCCCGTGGTGGGCATCAAGCTCGAAGCCGTGCCGACCGCGCCGAAGCTGCTCGCGCTGCGCAAGGGGATGGGACAACGCCAGGTGCGCATCCTGACGGGACTCGGCGCGCTGTACGGACGCTTCGATCTCGAAGCCGGCAGTGACGGCTTCAACCCCGGTTTCGCCTTCCCGGAAGTGCTGCAGGCGATGGTGGCCGCTGCCGGCGCCGGTGACTGGGCGCGTGTGA
>JAHCKV010000727.1 GCA_026125595.1 Burkholderiales bacterium
TGTTCATCACGTGGATCGTCGTCGAACCGGCGCCGCGCTGGACACCACTGCTGTGGATCGCGCTGCTGTTCAGTGGCGGACTCGCCACCGCGGTGGGCTGGCTCATGTGGCAGTACGTACTGAGCCGACTGCCGGCCGGCACGACCAGCCTGTCGTCGCTGGCGGTGCCGTTGATCGCGACGGTGTCCAGCGCGATCCAGCTCGGCGAACGGCTGCGCATCGCCGAGATCATCGGTGCCGCCTGCATCGTCGTCGCGCTGGCGCTGATGTCATGGCAGTCGATCCGGAACCGTCAGCGTGACGAGCCGACGGTCGTGGAACCTTGACACGATGCGGACCGAATCCGAAGGAGGCGTCGTGAAGCCGAGCCGATCGTTGTTCGTGGAGGTACGAGGACTGCGCTACCACGTCCGGGCCTGGGGCGATCCCGCCCATCGAAAACTGGTGCTGCTGCACGGCTGGATGGACGTCTCGGCATCGTTCCAGTTCGCCGTCGACGCGCTGACCCACGACTGGTACGTGCTCGCACCCGACTGGCGCGGTTTCGGGCAGACCGGCAACGCGCCCGAGGGCTACTGGTTTCCGGACTACCTCGCCGACCTCGATGCGCTGCTGGACGCCATCGCCCCCGACGAAGCCGTCGACATCGTCGGGCACAGCATGGGCGGCAACATCGCCAATCTGTTCGCCGGCATCCGGCCGTCGCGGGTTCGCTCGCTGGTGCTGGCCGAAGGGTTCGGACTGCCCGCGACTCGGCCCGCCCAGGCCCCTGAGCGCTACCTCCGTTGGCTCGACGAGCTGCGCGACGGCACGGATTTCAAGCCCTATGCGGATTTCGACGCAGTGGCGGGGCGGCTGATGCGCAACAACCCGCGGCTGACGCTCGAGAAAGCCCGTTTCCTGGCGCCGCACTGGGCACGGGTTCGCGCCGATGGCCGCATCGAACTGGCCGCCGATCCGAAGCACAAACAGGTGAACCCGGTGCTCTACCGACTCGACGAGGCCATCGCATGCTGGCAACGCATCACCGCGCCCGTGCTGTGGCTCTGGGGCGGTGACGGTGACTGGATCCGCAAATGGCTGGGGGCCGACCCCGACCACTGGCAGCGTCGCCGTGAAGCCTTCCCGCAACTGACGGAAGCTACAATTCCGGAGGCCGGCCACATGATGCATCACGACCAACCTCGCGCTTTCGCGGACGCCGTCGAGAACTTTTGCCGACGTGCGAGCGTCGATTGAAGCCCCGACCCGTCAACGACTCCCCGCCATGAACCTGCGTCGCACCCTGCTGTTCCTGCTCGCCGCCGTGCCCGCGGCCTTGTCGATCGCGGCCCCGGCCGCCCGGGCCGACACGCTGTCCGACATCCGCTCCCGCGGCGAGATCGTCGTCGGCATCAAGGATTCCGTGCCGCCGTTCGGCTTCATCGAGGAAGGCTCGCGCCGCGTGGTCGGCTACGACATCGATTTCGCGACCGCCATCGCCAAGGGACTGGGCGTGAATCTGCGCACGGTGCCGGTCACCACCGCCACCCGCATTCCCGAACTGCAGCAGGGCAAGATCGACCTGATCATCGCCACCATGACCCACACCAAGGAGCGCGAATCCCAGGTGGATTTCAGTCTCACCTACTTCGTCACCGGCCAGAAGGTGAT
>JAHCKV010000728.1 GCA_026125595.1 Burkholderiales bacterium
ACGCCGTCGCGATGATCCACGCCGGTCCGATCAGCGCGAGATACAACTGCCGGTCGTTGGCGACGTCATACCGCGGCAACACCGTGTTTGTCGCCGCGAGGTGCACGAAAAACCAGAAGATGCCCAGCGCGATCCAGCGGCGCTGCCGCCATTGCAGCACCGCGATCGCGATCAGGCCGACGAGCACGGCCGCCTTCAGCGCCAGATCGGCGGACCACGCCTCCCGCACCGGCAGATCCGGATCGACATTGAGGCGCAGTGTCAGCAGCGGCTCCGCCAGCAAATGGTATTGGCCCGCGATCTGCGTCAACAGATTGGCCGCCAGCGAGCGCGTGTCGAAACTCGACATCAGCAGGCGCCAGTAGCCCGGCACGAAGAACGCCGCGACGCCCACGACGGCCAGCACGATCAGATACGGGCGTGTCGCGCGCAGCGTCGGGCGCCACGCGCCGCTGTTGCGTTGCAGTTCGATCAGCACGATGGCCAGCGGCAACGTCCAGGCGACCTCCTTCGCAGCGAACGCGAGCACGAAAGCCGCGAGCGCACCGGCGCGCCATGGGATTGCGCCGCCGTCGACACGGGCCCGCAAGTGGCAGGCGATGGCCACGAGGTAGAACAACGCCATCAACGACACCGATCGCCCCGACACATAGGTGACGGCTTCGGTCTGGGCCGGATGCAACGCGAACAGCAACGCGGCGGGCAGCGCGACGCGGGCTGCGAGGTCCGGCGCCAGACCGGCATCCATCAACACCGGTCGCGAGATCGCGAACACGAGCAGCGCATTGGCCAGATGCAGCAGGATGTTGACGGCATGAAAACCGGCGACACCGAAACCGGACACCCAGTTGGCCGTGTAGGTGAGTTTCAGCAGCGGTCGCAACCCGGGCATCCGCGACCACCAAGCGGCCCACGAATGGACGGTCGGGTTGTCGACGATGACGTTGAAATCGTCGAACTGAAAGCCACCGCCGAACGCGTTGGCATAGGCGAGCGCCACGGCCAGCGCGATGAGCCACGGCGCAACGGCAGCGGAGCAGATCAGCGCTGCCGTGCGGCCCATTCGAATCCGCGGTCCAGCAGCCCGTGGGCGTCCCACCAGCGGTCGCGCGCGCGCAGCAGCACCACCCACACCCGGACGCCCGCGCGCTCCGCCAGCGCGATCAAGCACGTGCCGGCGTTCGGCGTATACCCCGACTTGACGCCGATGGCACCGTCGTAGCGACCGATCAATGCGTTGCGGTTGTTGAACGACAAGGTCCGCCGACCGTCGACGGGCACGATGCGGCCGTCCACCTGTCCGACCGCCGTTGCGATGGCGGGCTGTGCCATCGCAGCTACGCCGAGATCGAGCAGATCGCGGGCCGACGATCGGTGCCCTTCGGCATCGTGGCCGCACGCGTTCCGGAACCGGGTATCGACGAGTTTGAGGTCGGCCGCGCGCCGATTCATTCGGGTTACGAAGGCGGCTTCACTGCCCGCCTGCCATTCCGCCAACGCCCGGCACGCGTCGTTGGCGGAAGCGACCAGCGTGGCCTGCAGCAGATCCGCGACGCGATAGCGTTCACCAGCCCGCACACCGATGCGGGAACCGGTGGCCGACGCCGCGCGCGGCGACACCGTCGTCACCGCATCGAGCCGCCCGTCCTC
>JAHCKV010000729.1 GCA_026125595.1 Burkholderiales bacterium
CTGCTGGACATCGGTGTCGTCCGGCAGCGGCGCGCCGATCAGTACCTTCAACATCGCCAGGGCCTGGGTCACGCGCAGACGGGCGCTGTTGGCCTGGTTCGCCGCCGATGCCAGTTCGGCTTCGATCCGCACCAACTCGAACCGGGGCCGCTCCCCGACCCGGACCGACAGCTCGATCCGGTTGCTGGTCTGCTCGAGCAGCCGCTGATTCTCCAGCGCCAGTTCGTACTCGGCCTTGCGCCGCAGGACTTCGTAGTAGGCCGACTTCACCGACGTGCGCATGATCAGCCGAGCTTCATCAAGGGCGAACCGGCTGCCCTCGAATGTGCTTTCGGCGGCCCGGATGCGCGGCGCCCGATGGGATGGCAGGTCGATGGGCTGACCGATGCTGAGCACGGTGTTGCTGCCGGGAATGGAGCCGGCCCCGCGCGAGCGGATGCGCCCGGTGCTGAGCTCGAGCTCCGGATTCGGGTAGGCCCGCGCGGTGCGGATGCCGCTGCGGGTCCGTTCCACTTCCGCGAGTGCGCTTTGAAGCCGGGGACTGTAGCGCTCCGCGAGTTCCAGCGCCCGCGGCAGCGAGATGATCTCCGCGGCGGCGAGGTTCGATGTCGCCAATCCGAGGCCGAAGGCCAGGACGGCGGGTAGCAGGGTTCTGATCATGATTCCTTCACGCAAGGGGTACGGCGCGGCGAGGCCGGAACGGGTTCGACGGACAAGGCGCGCAGGGCACCGCGATGGATTTGGGGCCGGACCGCGCAGGGGCGGCCCTCACACCGAGAGCAACGGCTGGAACGAAGCCGACTGAATGGTCGGCGCCGGCTCAGTGCGAGAGTCTGGGAGGGCGTTCGGGCGGCGCGTGCCACGCAGTTGTCACCAGGGCAGTGCCCACGGGACGCAGCGCCGGCGGCATGGCGGGTAGGACAGGATCGGCAGCGTCCACGAAGAGGCTCATCGGGAACACATGCTCGACGTGGCCCGCTTCGAGGTCGGTACCCGGGCTGGACTTGATGGTGAGGGGTTCGGGCGCGTCGACCGCCGATGCCGGTACGGTGATCGCGACCGCCAACGTCAGCGCCGCCACGATGGCGGCCAACCAGCGCAGCCAGGTCGGCTGAACGGTGTTGCGGACGGAGGGGGCGTTGCTGTGGATCACCGCAGTCGGAGGTCGAGTTCCGGCAGAAGCATGCCGACCGCGTTGGTCAGAAGTCTGCCGCTGGAGTTCCGGAGAATATCCCGCATCGCACCATGAAAGCGAGCGGGATGTCCGCTGCGGGTTCGGTCTCGCGGGTCGCAATCGTTCGGCATCGGCGGGTTCACGCGGCCGCAGCTTGCCGGAACACCGGCACGACGTAGGGGCCTTCGGGGATCACCGCGACATGGGAGTCGCCGGTGCGGCGCACGCTTTCGGCGATCGCCCGCTCGACCGATTCGACCACCTCGACGCCGGTCAGCGCGCGGTCGGCGTCGGACAGCCCGCCGGCATACAGATGGACCCGTGCGACCCGCATCGGCTTGACCTGCATCTGCGTCTGCCATTCGTCGACATCGGCGAAGCGCTTGGCCGCGATGTCGCGCAGGAAGCCGTCGGTCCCGAGGCCGATCAGCCGCTTCTGGGCTTCGACGAACTCGTGGGAACCCATGCCTTCG
>JAHCKV010000073.1 GCA_026125595.1 Burkholderiales bacterium
ACGATCAGCGCGCCCGCGGCGACCAGCGTCGCCAGATGGAACACCAGCGGCCACGGCGACAGGCGGTTCTTGTCGTCGTCCCGTTCGTGGAACAGCCAATACGCCAGCCCCGGCGGCAGCACCAGCAGCACGAACACCGTGCCGACGAAGGTCCAGCCGGTGCTCCAGTAGAGGTGATCGCCCGTGACCGGGATGAACCAGCTCTCCACGGCGCGCCAGTGCGCGGCGTGCGCGAACAGCTGCGCGCGCACGGTGGCGAAAATCAGCAGCCCGGCGAGCAGCGCCGCACCGATCACCACATGCAGGGCGACCCAGTTGCGGATCGCGAGCGCCGAGGCGAACACGATATCGCCCGTTCCGCGCGGCGCCAGATAGCGGCCGTTGCTGCGCAACCACAGCAGGCATCGCGACGGGGTCCACGCGCGGCGCCAGCCGTCGTCCGCTTCACCGCCGGACGACGGCGTCGACGCCTGCGGATCGGATTGGGGCGCGGAGAATGCACTGGCCGGCGTGCCGTCGGTGGCGAGCGCGCGATAGCCGGCCTGGGCCGCGATCCGGAACGCCTGGGCATCGTCGCCCGAACCGCCCTGTCGATGGGCTTCCGGCAGGAAAAGGCTGCCGTACAGCCCACCGATATAACCGCCGCCGGACACGGTGGACAGATAGTCGAGGCGACGCGCGAGCGCGCCGTCGTCGCGCGCCAGATGCTGCAGTACGCCGAGACAGAACGTCGCACTGCGGATGCCGCCACCGGACAACGCGAGGCCGGCTGTCTGCGCTGGCGATACCGGTGTCGCGTCGGTGTTGGTGTAGTCGTTCGGCAACACTTCGCGGCGGCGGCGAATCCGCTCGACCTCGGACTGCCAAACCGCATCCGGAAACGATGAACTCGAAGCTTCCATGGGCGCCCCCGCGACCGCACGTGAGGGGCGCATGTTGCACCCAATTGCCGGGCGCCGGACAGATCGTGCAACCGCATATGCAATAAATCACGGTGCGGATGCCGCACCGCACGATGCGACACGACCATCGCGGAGCGCGATGCTACTCGTCGGCGTCGTGCGGTCTCGCCATCGTCAGCGGCACCACCCAGCGGTCATACTCCGCTGCGGTGACGTAGCCCGATGCCAGCGCGGTTTCGCGCAACGTGGCGCCATCGCGATGGGCGCGCTTCGCGATCTCGGCGGCGCGGTCGTAACCGATGTGCGGGTTCAGTGCCGTCACCAGCATCAGATTCGCGGCGAGGTGCTGTTCGATCACGTCGCGATCCGGCTCGATGCCCGCGGCGCAGTGGGTATCGAACGCTTCGCAGGCATCCGCGATCAGCGCGATGCTCTCCAGAACGTTGTGCGCCATCACCGGTTTGTACACGTTCAACTGGAAGCTGCCCTGGCTGCCGGCGAAGGCGACGGCGGCATCGTTGCCGAAGACCTGCACGCACACCATGGTCAGCGCTTCGCATTGGGTCGGGTTGACCTTGCCGGGCATGATCGACGAGCCCGGCTCGTTCTCGGGGATGCGCAGTTCGCCGATGCCGCACCGCGGCCCGCTCGCCAGCCACCGTACGTCGTTGGCCATCTTCATCAATCCGCCGGCCAGCGTCCGCAGCGCGGCCGAGGTCTGCACCAGCGCATCGTGGGCGGCGAGCGCGAAGAACTTGTCGGTGGCCGACCGGAACGGTTGCCCGGTCAGCGTCGCGATGTGTCGCGCGGCACGCTCGCCGAATGCCGGATGGGCATTGAGGCCCGTGCCGACGGCCGTTCCGCCGATCGCGAGTTCGTGCAGGCCCGGCAACGCGGCATGGATTGCCGTCAGTCCGAAATCGAGTTGCGCCACCCACGCACCGATCTCCTGACCGAGCGTGACCGGCGTCGCGTCCTGCAGATGGGTCCGTCCGGTCTTCACCACATCGGCGAACGCGCGGGACTTCGCGGCGAGGGTGTTCCGCAGATTGCCGACGGCCGGAAACAAGCGCGCATTCAGCTGGCTCACCACCGCGATATGCATCGCGGTCGGAAACGTGTCGTTCGACGACTGCCCGCGGTTTACGTGATCGTTGGGATGCACCGGCAGCTTCGAACCCATCACGCCGCCGGCCATCTCGATCGCGCGGTTCGAGATCACCTCGTTCGCATTCATGTTGGATTGCGTGCCCGATCCGGTCTGGAACACGACCAGCGGAAAGTGATCGTCGAGCCGGCCGCCGATCACCTCGTCCGCCGCGGCGACGATGCGATTCGCGGTCTCGGCGGACAATTCACCCAGTTCGCCGTTGGCCTGCGCCGCAGCCTTCTTCAGAATGCCGAGCGCCGCGATCATCGGCCGCTGCCAGCGGAATCGGTCCCGCCCGATCGGGAAGTTGCCGAGGGAGCGCTGCGTCTGCGCGCCCCAGTAACGATCGGCGGGGACGTCCACCGCCCCCATGGAATCGGTTTCGGTGCGGGTGCTCATCGGTGCTCCTGGTACGAATCGCGGGGACGATCGTACCGCGGTCGGGCATCCGGGCGGCGTCCAATCGCGCGCCGCCGACTTCAACAGACGAACGTCAGGCCGATTCCACCTCCGCCAGCCGATTGCGGGTGACGTCGCGCCGATACCGGTTGAGATCCTGCACGGTCTGGATCGGATGCTCGAACAGCAGCGACAGATTCTTCAGGATCATCGTCACGACCTTGGCCTCCCAGGTCTTGCCGAACCGGATCTGCTCGTCGAGCCAGTGTTCGAGCCATTCCGGATCCGGCAGCCGCGACTGCACGGTGTCGTTCGGAAACATCGCCCGATTGACATGCAGATTGGTCGGATGCAACGGCTTGCCGCTGCGGCCCGAGCTGGCCATCAGCATGCCGATGCGGGCAAACGCGGCCCGCGCCTTGTCGCCATACCGTCCGATCGCGCGCTTCATGTAGCGCAGATAGACGCCGGCGTGCCGCGCTTCGTCGCGCGACACGAGCTCGTAGATGCGGCGGATCACCGGCTCGGTGTGCCATTCGGCCGCGCACCGGTACCAGTGGTTGAGCCGAACCTCGCCGCAGAAATGCATCATCAGCGTTTCGAGCGGCGGTGCCGGATCGAACTGGAACCGCACCGCGTGCAGTTCTTCCTCGGTGGGAGCGAGATCGGGACGAAACCGGCGCAGATACTCGATCAGCACCAACGAGTGTTTCTGCTCCTCGTAGAACCAGACCGACATGAACGCCGAGAAATCGCTGTCGTGCAGGTTGTCCCGCAGGAACATCTCGGTGGCCGGCAGCGCCGACCATTCGGTGATGGCGTTCATCTTGATCGTGGCCGCCTGTTCGTCGGACAGCAGCGCGGGGTCGAATTCGGCCCACGGCACGTCGTCGCTCATGTTCCAGCGAACGGATTCCAGCGACTTGAAGACTTCCGGATAGAGCATCGGTATCACCTGAGCAGACCGACCCGCGGTCCGCGGATCGTTGAACGACAAAGAACTTCGGGCACCGCGCAGCGTGCCGACGGACTGCTACAAATCGTCGAGGCCCGGCTGGACCCCGCGCGCCACGACACGGCGGTACTTCGAATGCGAAACGGTCACATGGACGACCGTCGTTCCGAAACATGGCCATCGGCGGCCTGGGCGTTGGTCTTGTCCCCTCTACTACGCGCGCCCCTTCGATTCGGTTGCAGCGGCATTCGATCAATCGGCGGCATGAACGTTCCCCCGATGCACGGTGCGCCAGTCGGCGACCAGCGACGCGATGTGTTCGATATCCTCCACGACGACGACGCCGTCCAGCGGTCGGCGATGGCAGGAAACACCGCTGCCGCCGACCCATAGTGCCGTCTCCACCGGCAGCAACGCGCGCAACTCCCGCAGTCCCGCCACCGCCTGACGCTCCGGATACGCGGCGCTGAACGACAGCGCCACGATGTCCGCCCCGTGGGCCGACGCCGCACGCACGATGTCGGGAACCGGGGTCTCGGTACCGAGCGCGATGCAGGTCACACCTTCCACGACGAGCATCGATTCCGCCATCAGCAGGCCGAGACAGTGCTGTTCCATCGGAAACGACGTCAGCAGCACATGGGGCGGGTTACCGCGCGCCTGCACTGAACTGATCGCGTAGCGCAGCAGCGACTGGATCTGCTCGGCGTACAGATGCTCTTCGAAGATCGCGAGATCGCCGCGACTCCACGCCTCACCCACCTCGACGTTCAGCGGTTTGACGATCTCGACCACGAATCGCTGCAATCCCTTGCTCAGCAGCAGCTGATTCAGGCGCTGCCGCAGTTCGGGCAACCGATGATCGCCGATCAATTGCAGCACTTCGTCGACATCGCGATCGCGCGTGCGCAACGCCGCGGCCCGATCGACGTTGAGCGCCACCAGATCCTCGAGCGTCATGCCGATGATCTTGCCCGGCCGATGCCCCTGGTCCATGAGCCGCTTCAACGCCCGCAACTTGGTGACCTGGTCCGGCGGGTAGACCCGCTCGCCATGGGCATCGCGCTGCGGCAGCGGAAAGTGATAACGCCGCTCCCACATGCGCAGCACGTCTTTCGACAGGCCGGTGTCCCGCTCGACCGCGCCGATGGGCACCAATGCGGCTGTTTCCGGCAGAGGCGTCGGCACGGTTTGCTTGTTCGTCATTCCTTCTCCGCAAATCTGTCCAGCCTTCGGCTTGGACATCGGTTTGACAAAGGCTGGACCGCAACCTAGTGTACGCCGCCTCCATCATCATTGACCATGACAAAATATCATCGTGCTCCCGTTCAGATTCACTTGAAACGGGACGATGTTTTTATTTTATTCGAAATAAAACAATAATTTATAAGAATACTCACCATTCGATCAGGTGAACTTGGTGAGCACCTGGAACTGGAGATCGCTCAATTTGTCCATGACAAATTAGCCCAAACCCCATTCCCGACGATACGGATGAGGGAACGCCGGAGACCGCGATGAATGCCCCCGAAACCTTGAACCTGCCCGACATCCAGTCGATTGCCGATCATCGCGCGCTGCCCATCACCCGCGTCGGCATCAAGGGGCTGGTTCACCCCATCGACATCCAGACGCGTGGCGGTGCAATCCAGCACACGATCGCTTCGGCCGAAATGTCCGTGGGGCTGCGCGCCGACGTCAAGGGCACGCACATGTCGCGCTTCATCGAAGTGCTGCAGGCCCATCGCGACAGTTTCGACGCCCGCGGCATCCGACGGTTGCTGCAGCAGACCCTGGAGCGTCTCGATGCGACGACCGGTCGCGTGGAACTGTCGTTTCCCTATTTCATCTCCAAGCGCGCACCGGTATCCGGCGTGGAAAGCTGGCTCGACTACGCCGTGACGCTCCGGGGCGACATGGATCAGCCCAACCGCTACACGTACTCGCTGACCGTCACGGCGCCGGTGACCAGCCTGTGCCCGTGCTCGAAGGAAATCTCGGCGTACGGCGCCCACAACCAGCGATCGCACATCACCATCCGCGCGCAGACGCTGGCCGACCTGTCGATCGAGGAACTGGTGGAGATCGCGGAGCAGGAAGCGTCGTGTCCGATCTTCGGCCTGTTGAAGCGCCCCGACGAAAAATGGGTCACCGAGCGCGCGTACGACAATCCGAAGTTCGTGGAAGACCTGGTGCGCGACATCGCACTGCGACTGAACCGCGACGATCGCATCGTCGCCTACCGCGTGGCGTCGGAGAATTTTGAATCCATCCACAACCACAGCGCGTATGCGGTCATCGAGCACGACAAGCGGAGGATTCCGTGATCCGGCGGTATGCAGCGCGAATCGACGCCGACCGGTCGGCCGACGCAGTGTCAGGTCCCGGCACTGTCGGCCCATCGATCGACCTGCCATGAAGCGCATCGCCGTCGTCGGCTCGGGTATCTCCGGTCTGTCGGCTGCGTGGCTGCTGGCACGATCCCATCACGTCACGCTGTTCGAAGCCGGTCGCACCGCCGGCGGTCACACGAACACCATCGACGTGACGGTGGACGGACTCACGTTCCCGGTCGACACCGGCTTCCTGGTGTTCAACGACCGGACCTATCCCCATTTGTGCGCACTGTTCGATCACCTCGGCGTGGCAACCACTGCAAGCGACATGTCGTTCAGCGTCCGCATCGACGACGAACAGCTCGAATGGTCCGGCAGCAACCTCGCGACCGTGTTCGCGCAGCGGCGCAATCTCGTGAAGCCCGCGTTCTGGCGCATGCTGAAGGACATCCTGCGCTTCAACCGCGAGGCGACCGACGCCGTGACCCGCGGGAGCATTCCTTCCGGCTCCCTCGCCGAATTCCTCGAAGCGGGAAGCTACGGCCGCGCGTTTCGCGATTGGTACCTGCTGCCGATGAGCGCCGCCATCTGGTCGTGCCCGACGGCCAGCATGCTGGACTATCCGGCGTCGACATTCCTGCGCTTCTGCCATAACCACGGGCTGTTGCAGATCCGTGGCCGGCCGCAATGGCGCAGCGTGCTGGGCGGCGGTCGCGAGTACGTGCGATGTCTGCTGGCCGAGATCTCCGACGTGCGGCTCGGCGCAGCGGTTTCCTCGGTGACGCGGCAGGGTCACGGCGTGGAACTCACGGTGCACGGCGAGAACCTCCGGTTCGACGATGTCGTGCTGGCTACCCACAGCGATCAGTCGCTGGCACTCGTCGCCGATGCCGACCCGCAGGAACGCCAGGCGCTCGGTGCCGTGCGCTATCAACACAACGATGCCTGGGTGCACACCGATGCGACGCTGCTGCCGCGGGCGCCGGAGGCCTGGGCAGCGTGGAACTATCTGTCCGGCACAGCGGGGCCGGACGGTCGGCCGGTGGCCGTTTCGTATCTGATCAACCGGCTGCAACCGCTGCCCTGTACGAGCCCGGTGATCGTGACCCTGAACCCGGTTCGCGAACCGCACCCCGACACGGTCCTGCGCCGCATCACGTACGCGCATCCGATCTTCGACGAACCCGCCATCGCCGCGCAACGCGAACTGCCGGCACTTCAAGGCCGCCGGCGAACGTGGTTCTGCGGTGCCTGGACCGGTTACGGCTTCCATGAAGATGGTCTGCGCTCCGGCCTCGCGGTCGCGAACGCACTCGGCGTGAGAGCCCCATGGCAGGCGCAGGCACTGGCAGCGTGAGGCCGTTGCTGTTCGTCGGCCGCGTGATGCACGCGCGGTTGCGACCTGCGCGCAACGCATTCAACTACCGGGTGTTCTTCGTGCGGATGCCGCTGTCGGCCCTGCCCAGCGTCGGCGGCCGGCTGTTCTCGCTCGATCGGTTCAATTTGTTCAGCTTCCATCGCCGCGATCACGGCCCGCGGGACGGCGGCGCGCTGGAGCCGTGGATCCGCGCGTTGCTGAACCGTGAAGGCCTGACGGCCGCCGACGGCGAGATCTGGCTGCAGTGCTTTCCGCGGGTACTCGGCTACGTGTTCAACCCGGTGAGTTTCTGGCTGTGCCACGATCGTGACGGCGCGCTGCGTGCCGTGCTGTGCGCGGTATCGAACACGTTCGGCGAGCACCACAACTATCTGGTGGCGCATCCCGACCAACGCCCGATCGCGCCGGGCGACGAACTGCAGGCCCGCAAGGTGTTCCACGTGTCACCGTTCTGCGAGGTCGAGGGCCGCTATCGCTTCCGCTTCGCGGTCGATCCGGCCGATACGCAGATTCGCATCGACTACGACGACCCGTCGGGCCGATTGCTCGCGACGTCGATCGCCGGTGTCGCGCATCCCCTCACGTCCCGCCGGTTGCTGCATGTGTTCGCGGCCTATCCGTGGATGACGGTCGGCGTGATCGTCCGGATCCATTGGCAGGCGCTGCGCCTGTGGTGGAAAGGCGTGCCGTTCTTTCGCAAACCCGTGCCGCCGATTCAGGAGACCTCCCGGTGACGACCAAACCCCTCGACAACCCGGCGCTGCCGCAAGTCGGCTCGACGATGCCGACGACCGCTCGCGTGCTGATGGCGATCCTCGAGCGCATCCAGACCGGCAGCATCGAGCTGATCCTGCCCGACGGCAGCACGCGCCGCTTCATCGGTCGCGAGCCCGGCCCGCAAGCGCTGCTGCGCCTCGGCGACTGGGGCGTCTGCTCGGAGATTCTGCGATCCGGCGACATCGGCTTCGCCGAAGCCTTCATCGACGGTCGCTGGGATTCCCCGGATCTGACGCGGCTGCTCACGGTAGCCGCCATCAACCATCAGGCCCTGAATGCGGCGATCCACGGTCGGTGGTGGGGCTGGATCGCGTATCGACTGAAGCACCTGTTGCGGACCAACACCAGGACGCAGGCGCGGCGCAACATCCACGCGCACTACGACCTCGGCAACGCGTTCTACCAGCTCTGGCTCGACGCGACGATGACGTATTCGTCGGCGCTGTTCGAAGGGCAGATCGACCGAAGCCTCGACGCAGCCCAGACCGCGAAGTACGAACGGATCCTGCAGGTGCTCGGCGTCACCCGCGGCGCGCGCATCCTCGAGATCGGCTGTGGCTGGGGGGGCTTCGCCGAGCACGCGATCCGCACGCGCGAATGCAGCGTGCACGGCCTCACGCTCTCCACCGAGCAGCTCGCGTTTGCCCGCGAACGACACGAACGCGCCGGGCTTTCCGGAAAATCGCGGTTCGAACTGCTCGACTACCGCGACGCCGTCGGTCAGTACGACTACGTGGTATCCATCGAGATGTTCGAAGCTGTCGGCGAACGCTACTGGCCCGCTTACTTCCGCACGGTGCACGATCGGCTGATGCCCGGCGGACGGGCGCTGATCCAGACCATCACCATCGACGACATGCTGTTCCCGCGGTATCGCATCGGCACCGACTTCATTCAGCAGTTCATCTTCCCGGGCGGCATGCTGCCATCACCGAGCGTATTCCGCACACTGGCGCAGGAAGCCGGACTGCAGGAGGAGCGTTGCATCGCCTTCGGGCCTGACTACGCCGAGACGCTGCGGCGCTGGCGCACGGCCTTCAATGCCCATCTGCCCGAACTCGATGCGCTCGGCTTCGACGACCGCTTCGTGCGGCTGTGGAACTTCTATCTGGCGTACTGCGAAGCCGGCTTCACGGCCGGCACGATCAACGTGATGCAGGCGGAGCTGCGACGTGCGTGAACGACTCTGCGCAGCGCTGATCGCGATCGCGCTGGCGTGGCCGGCGCTCGCCGCCAACCCGCCGCCGCTGCCCCCGGCCGTGATGGCCCAGCAGTCGGACTTCGCGCTGGTGGGCGAAGGACGCATGCGCTGGTTCGGCCTGCTGCTCTACGACGCCACGCTGTGGGCGGGCGATGGCCGATGGACCTGGGAGCGACCGTTCGCGCTGGACCTGCGCTACGCCCGTGATTTCGTCGGCGTGAAACTCGCGGAAGCCAGCGTCGACGAAATGAAGCGCCTCGGCCACACCGATGCGGCGCTGTTGCAGAAATGGCGCGACTACATGGTCGACGCGTTTCCCGATGTGCGCAAAGGCGAGCGCATCACCGGCGTGTATCGGCCCGGTGAAGGCGTGGAGTTCTTCCATCAGGGACGCTCCACCGCCGTGGTGCGCGATCCGGCATTCGGTCGCGCCTTCTTCTCGATCTGGCTCGATCCGCGTACCCGCGAACCGAAACTGCGGGCCGCGCTGCTGGGCCGATCTTGAACGCGGGCGCACTGCCGTGGGGACGGCTCGGTGCCTACGGTGTGCTGGCGCTGCCGCTCGCCATGGCCGCCCTGCCCGTCTACGTGCATCTGCCGAAGCTGTACGCGGACAACCTTGGTCTGCCGCTGGGCATCGTCGGCGGCGTGCTGCTCGCCGCACGGTTGCTCGACGCCGCGCAGGACACCCTCATCGGCTGGTGGAGCGATCACGCCGCGAATCACCGCGGTGGACGCGAGCGGCTGGTGCTGATCGGCGTGCCGCTGCTGGCCCTGGGCATGATCGGATTGTTCCATCCGCCCGAGGGCATCTCGATCGCACTTGCCGGCTGGCTCGCGGGTTGTCTGGTGGTCACGTACCTGGGTTTCAGCATGGCGACCATCAGCTACTTTGCAATCGGTGCAGCGCTGTCACCCGACTATCACGAACGCACGCGGATCACCGCGGTGCGCAGCGTATTCGGTATCGTCGGCGTGCTGCTCGCCGCGGCGTTGCCCGAGTGGCTGGGTGCAAACTCCAACGCCGCCGACGGCTTGCGCATTTTCAGTCTCGCGTATGTGCCGATCCTGCTGGCGGGAACAGCAGCCCTGCTGTTCGGCGCACCACGCGCGGCCATCACATCGACTCGTCACGCGGCGCGCGGCCTGCGCGCCTCGATCGTCGCACCGCTGCGCAACGCCGCCTTCCGCTGGCTGCTGCTGGTGTTCGTGATCAGCGGCATCGCTTCGGCGATTCCCGCCACATTGATCCTGTTCTACGTGCAGGACGTGCTCGGTGCGCCACACCTGAACGCCGCATTCCTCGGCACGTACTTCGTGTTCGGCGCGCTCGGCATGCCGCTGTGGGTGTGGACTTCGCGCCGCATCGGCAAGAAGGGTGCGTGGCAACTGGGCATGGGCATGAGCATCGTCGCGTTCGTCGGTGCGCTGTTCCTGGGCAACGGCGACGCGTGGGCGTTCGGGCTGGTCTGCGCACTCTCGGGTATCGCCTATGGTGCGGAACTCGCGCTGCCGCCGTCGATCCTGGCCGACGTCGTCGATCGAGACACCACGGGGGCGGACAGCGGCGCGGTCGGCGACAGCAGTCGACCGGACGGCGCCTACTTCGGTCTGTGGCAGGTTTCCGAGAAGCTCAATCTCGCGCTGGCCGCCGGTATCGCGTTGCCGGTGGTGGGCCTGCTGGGCTATGTGCCCGGCACGTCGCAAGGCCCGCTCGGGCCGGTTTCGTTCGTCTACGCCGCCGTTCCCTGCGTCTTGAAACTCATCGCGGTGCTGGCACTGCAGATCGCGCCGGTCGACCGGCCGACCTGGAGTGACGCGCCGTCCACTGGAGAGGTCGCCCCATGATCCGCAAGTTCGCCGTTCTCGCGCTGTTG
>JAHCKV010000730.1 GCA_026125595.1 Burkholderiales bacterium
TTGCGTAGGGCCCGACCATAACCCGATCGGCGTTTTCATGTGTTACCGGATGTGTCACGCCCGGGTCTCGGCAAGGGGGGCTCGACCGGGGAAGCCACGCGGATGTTCCAGCGTTCCATCGCGGCGCATGTCGGGCACCGGGCATCGACTCACTGCGCGGCGGTCAGCCTGCTGCCACCGGTCCCATGCCGATCGTCACCCGTCGCGTGCCGCACCTGATCGGTATTTCGTCGAGCTGCCGACACCGGTCCATCTGGACCTGGCAAGGGGCTTCGGCGTTGGGGCGGTGAACAAACCGATTGCGCTACACTCGAACCGTCTCAAATTCTTCGATTCGGGAACATGATGGTTTCGAAAGTTTCGATGGTTCTGATCCTGCTCACGTGCAGCCTACCTGCCCATTCCGACGGCACTGCCGCCGCGCATTACAAGACCGGCACTCTTGCCGTGGATGTATCGGGCCCGGATGTGGGGATGCAGCTGCGACTGCCCATGACCCGTGGCGATACATCGGGCGGGACCCGGCAGATCCTGAGCACCGCTGAAATCGTGGAGCGGCTGAAGGATGCAACCAAGCTGTTCGTATTTCCGGACGGTGCCAAGTGCCAACCGGAGAGCGCCAATGCATTTGCGGTTGATACTCAGGGCAGGCCGACGACCGCCGAGGGCAACATTCAGGCGATGTACCGGTTCCGGTGCGATGGAGCGACATCGGTGCGGATCGCCACTATCGGCGTCCGGTTTTCGGATCAGCTTCCAGGGCTGGAGAAGCTCAAGCTCAAGATCACGACCGAGAAGGACGAAGTCTCACAGGAGCTCGCTCCGCCGAACGGCGACGTCACGTTCTGACACTTCAGCGTCGCAGCGGCGAGCACGACGCTTTGCCGCTGCGATGCCGTCAGACTTTGGCGGGAGCTGCCGTGGGAGCCGAGTGTGCTGCGTGTGCCGCCAGCGAAACCCGAGACAGTTCTGACGTCTCGCATCTTGATGCCGGAGTCGGCGCTCCCCTGAACGATTCTGCGTTCACCGACGAATCAAGGATCCGTCTGATGGCTGCACCGACAACACCGGCCACTTGAAGATTCGGTGGCTCCCCGATCGGGGGTTACTGCGAACCGCATCCATCCGGGTTGGGCTGCCGGTTCGGCTGGTGAAATCGTCCTGAAGAGGCGGAAGCCTTTGATTTTTTCAGGATTCCGCCCCTGTTTCCGACGTGGTTCGGGCGGGGATGATCGGCGGCATGGGCAAGCACGACCCCTCCCGTCCGCTCTCCGAGGTCACGTTTTCGTGCCGGCAGTGCTATGGCGGCAGAACGTTCAAGGCCTCCCCCGACCGGGTCGAGGATGCGCCGGAGGACCCGGTTCATCCCTGGCGATACTTCGCGGCGTGCCCCCAGTGCGGCGCAGAAGTGGAGCAAGCCCAGTATGAGCGCGCGCTTCTCAAAGCCTGGCTGAACGCGACCGGGCCTCGGACCGCCGAGGGGAAGGCGGCGACGGCGGCCAACCTGGAGGGGCATCCGACGGCGGAAGAGGCCCTGCGCACCCGCTTCAACGCGATGAAGCACGGGATGTCGGCCCGGGTCGCGACCTATTTCCCCGCCAAGCCGGACGGATACGCCCATTGCAGCGGGTGCGAAGTCGATC
>JAHCKV010000731.1 GCA_026125595.1 Burkholderiales bacterium
ATCCGGCGCGCAATCCGCATCCGTTCACGGGCTTCGATCCGAAGGATTCACCACGGCTCGACGCGCTGAAGCGGACGGCGGCCAATGGCGACACGGTGTTTCAGCGGCCCTACCACCTGTTGAACGCCGCGATCAATCTGACCAGCGGCACGAACCTCGCATGGCAACAGCGCAAGGCCGGCAATTTCATGTTCTCGCCGCAGTGGTGCGGCTACGACCTCGCGGACAGTGCCGGCTGCTTCCAGCCGACACCGGATTTCGTCAAGGACCTCGGCTGGTTGTCGCTCGGCACGCCGATGGGCATCTCCGGTGCGGCGGCCAGTCCGAACATGGGCTTCCATTCGTCGCCGCCGGTCGCGGTGCTGATGACCGTGTTCAACGTGCGGCTCGGCTGGTGGTTGCAGAATCCGCGATTCGGCAGCGTGTGGCGGTCGCCGGGTCCTGCATGGGGACTGCTCTATCTCGGACAGGAACTGCTCGGCATGTCGAACGAGCGCGCGGGTTATGTCAGCGTGTCCGACGGTGGGCATTTCGAGAATCTCGGCCTCTACGAACTGGTACGACGCCGTTGCCGCGTGATCTTCTCGGTCGACGCCGGGCAGGATCGCAGCTTCGGCTTCGACGACCTGGCCAATGCGATCCGACGCTGCTACACCGATTTCGGCATCCGCATCGACATCGACACGCGCAGCGTCTGCCCCGATGACAAGGGCTGCAGCGCGTTCCAGTGCGCGGTCGGTTCGATTCATTACGAAGACGTGGACCCGGGCGCCGCGCCGGGCACGCTGTTCTACATGAAGCCCTGCATCACCGGCGACGAGCCGGCCGATGTGCTGAACTATCGCGCGACCCATCCGGAGTTCCCGCACGAGAGCACCGGCGACCAATGGTTCGATGAAGCGCAGTTCGAAAGCTACCGCAAGCTCGGCCACCACATGACCAGCAAGCTGCTGTACGACGTGGTCAAGGACGACATGACCACGGCCGATTTCTCCCGGCTGCTGTGGGAGACGTGGGGGCCGGCCGGACGCAATCGTTGAGCAGTTCACAACCCGCAGCAGGAGGAACGGATCATGAATCGGATCACATCTGCAGCAGTCGTGGTGGTGGCACTTGCCGGCATGGCCGGGTGCTCGACGCCGAAGATGAGCGCTTCGCAACTGGAGCGGGTCGCGAAGGATTGGTCACTCGGGATTCGCGCGAGCCAGGTCATCCCGGTGTATCCGTTGACCGAGGACCTGCAGCCGGGCGACGTGTTCCTGGTGCAGACGCCGTCGGCCGATCAGGTGAAGATCTATCTCGACAAGGGCTTCCTGCCGCTGGAGAACCTGGTCACGCGCTTGCCGGTGTCGGGCTATCGCGATTTCTATCGCGGCTGGCGCGGCGTCGACACGGACGGGATGCCGACGCCCCCACGCGGTTGGCAGTTTCCGGGGGACGACGCGGCCGCCGACTACGCGCTGGCGCCGTTGGCGGCATTTCCGTCCTACGGCTTTTCCGTGAGCCGCAGCACCGGGCTCAACGTCGCGATTCCGGTGCAGAGCGTGCCGGTGGGGCTCAACCTGCTCGACAGCGCATCGGCCGACGGCACGATCACGCTGAAGGATGCCTACACCTACGCGCTGCCGGCGCGCTCGCTG
>JAHCKV010000732.1 GCA_026125595.1 Burkholderiales bacterium
TGGGACCGGTCCGGCTCAGAGCCAGTCCAGATCATCGAAACCGCGCGCGAGATAGCCGCCGAGATGGGCCGACGGTCCCTCGTATCCGAGCTGCTTCCAGACGTCCGGACGGTTGTAGATGCCGGTGATCAATGTGCCGCGCACCTTCTGGAAGAACGCGGTGGATTCGATCTTCTGCAGCGCGGCGACCCGATCGGATTCCCGCGTCAGCTTCACGTAGTCGGCATTGCCGACGCGGCGGGCGGCGGCGTTCAGTTCACGCACGCCTTCGGCGAGCATCTGCGCCAGTGCGGAATCGGTCGCGGCCGATGCATCCAGCCCGTCGATCGCCTGCATGTAGATCGAGTCGTCCAGCCGGTCGTGCGGATACAGATCGCGCGTCATGCGCAGCAGGGTTTTCGCTTCGGCCGCGTCGAGCACCTTCAGCGATGCGGCCCAGCCGTCGGGTGATGTCAGCAGACCACCGGCTGCCAGTGCGCCCGCACTGGCCACGGCGGCGCCGCTGCGCATGAAATCGCGCCGCGACAGCCCGCTGCCTTCGGTCGTCGCGTCGGGAACCGGGTCGTGCTCGGATCGATCGGTCATCTGCATCCCCTCCTGTCGTGAGCGTCAACCGCGCCGGCGATCCAGCGACGGACGTGCCGCAACGCAACAACCGATGCGGCAACACGAGGGGGACGTTATCCACGGGCATGGATGCCCGGGTAGTAGTCCGGTCCTACAGGGGCCCGTCGCACGCGGACCCCGTCCGCTGCGTCAGTCGACCCAGCGCACCACGTCGGACGGATCGGCGCGTTCGGTCCGGTAGCCGTGGATCGGATGGTCCGGATCCGGCATCCCGATCGCGATGCCGAACAACACGCGGCGATCGTCGGGCCAGCCCACGTGGGCGCGAATGACATCCGGATAGGTCGCGAGTGCGGCCTGCACGCAAGTGCCGAGGCCCTCGGCCTGGGCCGCGAGCACGACGCTCATCGCGTAGAGCCCGCAATCGAGACCGCCGTAGAAACCGAGTGCGGCATCGGTCGACACGAACAGCGCATGCGGCGCGCCGAAGAACCGGAAATTCTCCAGCGATTGTTCCTGTGCGCGATCGCGGTCGTCGCGGCCAATGCCCAGGGCCTGATACAGCTGAACGCCACACACCTTGCGGCGCTCGCGGTATTCGCCGAGATAGGTCTCAGGAAACGGAAAATCCGGTCGCTTCGGCGTCTGCACCCGCGCCAGCCCGACCAGTTCGTCGGCCAGCGTCTGCAGCGATCGTCCTGACACGACGGCCACCTGCCAGGGTTGCGTGTTGCACCAGGACGGCGTCCGCTGGGCCAGCGTCAACACCCGCTGCAGTTGCTCGCGCGGCAGCGCCTCGCGACGAAACGCCCGGCAGCTGAAGCGGCCGTTCAACAACCCGTTCAGATCCGGCGCGGCCGCCGAATTGCGTGATTCCACCGACGCATCCATCGCGTCAGAACCCGGTCTTGAATCGGTCGTCCACGGCGACCTGGTACGCGATCGCCAGCCGGTTGCCCTGATTGGCGAGTGCGACGACGGCCGCCAGCTCGCCGAAGATCTCGTCGGCCATGCCCTGTCGACGCGCCGCGTCGCCGTGGGAGTGAATGCAGTACACGAAGTTGTTGGTC
>JAHCKV010000733.1 GCA_026125595.1 Burkholderiales bacterium
GCGCACCTGTCCGAAGTGCGGGCAGACGCACTACCCGCGGCTCGCACCGGTGGCGATGGCATTGATCCGTCGCGGCGACGAATTGCTGCTGGCGCGCTCGCCGCATTTTCCGCCCGGCATGTTCAGCGCGCTCGCCGGTTTCGTCGAACCCGGCGAAAGCCTCGAGGAATGCCTGCATCGCGAGGTGCTCGAAGAAGTCGGCGTGCGGGTCACGAACCTGCGCTATTTCGAAAGCCAGCCGTGGCCGTTCCCGCACTCGCTGATGGTCGCGTTCCATTGCGACTGGGTCGACGGCACGATCGTGCCGCAGGCCGGCGAGATCGAAGCGGCCGACTGGTTTCCCATCGACCGGTTGCCGATGCTGCCGAACCGGCTGAGCATCGCCCGGCGCCTGATCGATCATGCGGTAACGGAGATGACCGGGCGCTGAGCGCCCGCGCTTCGCACCGGAACGACAAGAGGAATTCCATGCTGCGCATCTGGGGTCGCAACAACTCGGTCAACGTTCAGAAACCGCTGTGGTGCCTGGAAGAACTGTCGGTGCCGTACGAACGCATCGATGCGGGGCTGAACTTCGGCGTGGTCAATTCCGCCGAGTACCGCCAGCTCAATCCGAACGGACTCGTGCCGACGCTGGAGGAAGACGGCTTCGTGCTGTGGGAATCCAACGCGATCGTGCGCTACCTCGCCGCGAAGTTCGGCGCCGGCGTGCTGTGGCCGGAAGATCTGCGCGAACGCGCGGAGGCTGACCGCTGGATGGATTGGCAGACGACGACGTTCTGGCCGTCGATCCGCACGGCATTCATGGGTCTGGTGCGCACGCCGCCCGAGAAGCGGGACGCCAATGCGATCGAGGAATCCCGCGTGAAGACGGCCGAAGCGCTGACCGTGTTCGACCGGCATCTGCAGTCGCGGCCGTACGTCGCCGGCAACCGCTTCACGATGGGTGACATCCCGATGGGCTGCGCGTACTGGCGCTGGATCGCGCTGCCGATCGAGCGGCCCCCGCTGCCCAACGCCCAGCGCTGGTTCGAATCGCTGCAGAAACGTCCCGCCTTCGCGAAGGTGGTGCCGACGCCGCTCAGTTGATCGTGGCCGGACGCGCCATCGATGCGGCGACGCTGCGGCGCTGCTGGTTGATCATCGGCTGGATCGGCATCGGCACCGTGATCTGGCTGTCGCTGACGCCGCGACCGCCGACGCTGGACATCGAGGAAGGCGACAAGCTGCAGCATTTCGCCGCGTACGGCAGCCTCGCATGGTGGTTCATGCAGGCCGTGGCGGCCAAGTCGAGTCGCCTCGTCTGGCTCGGCGGACTGGTGGCCATGGGTATCGGACTGGAATTCGCGCAGCGCGCGACCGGCTACCGCACGTTTTCCGAATGGGACATGCTGGCGAACACCACCGGCGTGGCGATCGGCTGGCTGCTGGCACCGCCGCGCCTGCCGAATCTGTTGCATCGAATCACCCGCATCGGCGCCCGGCGCTGAACCGCAGCACGCTGCAACCATCCAACGCGAAGCGCGGTCATCGGAATCGCGCCCGTCGACACCAGGAGAGAGACCATGAACCCATTGCGCCGCGCCCTGCTGGCCCTGCTGCTCACGTCCGGATTGCTCACCGCGGTGCCCGC
>JAHCKV010000734.1 GCA_026125595.1 Burkholderiales bacterium
TGTCCTTCAGATCCTTGATCGAGATGCCGACGCGCTTCTGCAGATCGATCAACCGCTGCTGCTGCTCGACGATGGCCGGCGCGAAACGTCCCAGCGCATCGCTCCACGGCTTGCGGGCTGTCGTTTCACGCTCGACCCACGTGAGATCTTCTTCGTTGCCCGGGAAATTCTTGATGAAATGCGAGCGCTGCATGCCAGCCTTCTCGACGCACAGTTCCATGACCGAGCGCTCGAAGTGGCGGACGTCCTCGACCATCCGGCGCACGGTGTCGCACAGCGCTTCGATCTGCTTGGCCGAGAAGCGGATCATCATCAGCTCGGCCGAGATGTCTTCCTGCGACTTGATGTACGGCTTGCTCTTGGAGCCCTGGCGTTGCAGGGCTTTCATCATCTTGACGTAGTGGCCGCGGATCCGCGCGAAGCGTTCCATCGCCGCGGTCTTCAACTGCAGCAGGCTGGCGCTCTGCACCGCGCTGCCGTCTTCGTCCTCGTCGCCCTCTTCGGCGGCGAGGTCTTCTTCCATCTTCTCTTCGGCAACTTCCTCGACGATCTCCTGCGCATTCGGATCGAGCAGGCCATCGACGACTTCATCGATGCGCAGTTCGTCCTTCTCGACCTTGTCGGCGAGCGTGAGGATGTCCGCGATGGTCGTCGGGCACGCGGAGATGGCCAGCACCATGTGCTTGAGGCCGTCTTCGATCCGCTTCGCGATCTCGATTTCGCCTTCGCGCGTCAGCAGTTCGACCGAACCCATTTCACGCATGTACATGCGGACCGGATCGGTCGTGCGGCCGAACTCGGAATCGAGCGTCGACACGGCGGCTTCGGCCTCCTCGACGGCGTCGTCGTCGGGCGCGGCCGGCGTGGCCTCGGACATCAGCAGGGTTTCGGCATCCGGGGCTTCGTCATACACCTGGATGCCCATGTCGTTGATCATGCTGATGACGCTTTCGATCTGCTCGGCGTCCAGCATGTCGTCGGGGAGGTGGTCGTTGACCTCGGCGTACGTGAGGTAGCCGCGCTCCTTCCCGAGCACGATCAGGTTCTTCAACCGGGTGCGGCGCGCCTCGGCGTCGGCTCCGGTGAGTTCGATGGTGGGTTCCTGAACCGCCTTACGCTCGTCTTTTTTCGCCATGACCCGTGTTTCGACCCGTGAGTTTCAGTGGTGGTGACTACAGCTTCGTAGGCCTGACGCTGCCCGAGACCGCTTGCCGCTTGCGTCAAAAAAAGCCCGCGATTGTACTCGAAATGGGGACGCCCCCGCTCAATTTCCAGCATCCGGCGCGCCGACGCCCGGAATCAGTGCACGCATGTCCGCGGTGACTTCGCTGGCACTGGCCAGTCCGGCCAGGGCCGTTTCGCTGGCAGCCCGCCGGGCGTCGTCGCGCATCTTGACGAGCTGCGTCTGCAGATCGGCCCCGAAATCGTAGGCCTCGCCGAACTCCAGCAGTTCCCGCTGCAACATCCCGGCCAGTTCGGCCTGGCCCAGATCTTCCAGGTGCTGGAGCATCGCCGGCGTGCTCGCAGCGAGCGTGCCAGCCGCCAGCCCTTCGGTCAGCGTCGCGACGACGGACCAGAGACCATCGTGGCCTGCCAGCAGCGCGGCCTCGGCGCACAGCGGATGCAATTCCG
>JAHCKV010000735.1 GCA_026125595.1 Burkholderiales bacterium
CCAGATACTGCGACCACAGCCCTTGTTCCTGCAGCAGTGCCTTGACCCGCATCGCTTCGGCAGAGCCCGGCTTCACGCTCGACAACGACGCGCCGATCGCATCGCCGAGCGAACGGCGGATCGCCTCGGCCTGTGCCGGATCGCCATTCGCATGTTCTTCGATCACGCGCTCGAGCATGCTCGCCACGAATGTGACGCCACAAGCGCGGATCGCCTGCAGATCGCACGGCGCCAGCAGCCACGGCTTCGCGCCGTCGCGATCCGGCTCCACGCTGTTCGCCAGCAGTTCCGGCAGCGTCGCGACCGGCTTCGCGTGCGCCAAAGCCGTCCGGATACGGCCCGCGACATCATCGAGAGCCAGGATATCCGCGGCGGTGGCGGCGACGTGACTCACGTCATACGCGACGCCGTCGCGAACGACGATCGGGCTGGGACCGGCGAGAGGACCGGGGATCCACGCGCGTCCCAGCAGCAGGGCCCGCGCAGCGTCGTCGGGAAGTACGAATTCAGCAGTGAGTTGCATGGCAGTCAGGGCTTGTGGATCATGAAGGCGAACTCCGGTCGGCAGTCGGGCGCGCACAGGATCGCCCACATCTGGCCGGGACCGTGCTCCGGAAACCAGAATTCCATGTCGTGACCCAGATTGTTCTCTGCGCTCACCCGATACAGCTTCGGGGGTGGCGTCTCGTAGGCACCACCGTAGGCCGGGACCGCGGCCTTCAGACGCGCGTAGGGTGCGGCGACCGCGTCGCCCGACAACGTTTCGACGGACAACTCCACGAAATATTTCGCATCGGCATCCTGTCGGGAGACATCCGGCGTCCAGGCCGGTGCCAACGGCCGATCGAACCAGCTCGCCGGATATCGCCACGTCCACCCGTCCGCCGCCATCAGAAACTGCCCGCGGATCGAGCATTCGAGCCGCGCGAACTCGGGCAACGGCGGCGGCAACGTGCGCAATGCGGATTCCGGCGGTTTGGCGCAGTTCATCACATCGACCGCCTCGTGCTCGGCACCGCCATGGGCGTGGACGATCAACGGATGGAACATCGATCCGATCGCCAGAACGGCGATCGACGGAAACACGCGCATGGTGGGCTCTCCTCCCGAAACGAAATCTGGTTATGTCCCGATTATAGACGGCAAGCCCGAATGATCCCGATAAACAATTGTTTAGGAAAACCAATCTCACCTTGGCGGAGCATCGATGCTTGACCGGGACGTCGTCTACGTCGATCTCGAAACCACCGGGGCGACGGCGCAGACCGACCGGATCACGGAGATCGGCATCGTGGAGATCGCACCCGACGGCACCGCATCGGAATGGTCGACGCTGGTCAATCCCGGCCGGCCGATACCGCCGTTCATCGAAGGACTCACCGGCATCTCGGACGCGATGGTCGCGACTGCGCCGCCGTTCGCGGATCTCGCCGATGCGCTGCATCGACGCCTCGACGGCAAGCTGCTGGTCGCCCACAACGCCCGCTTCGACTACGGATTCCTGCGCAGCGAATTCGCGCGGATCGGGCTGACCTATCGCAGTCCGGTGCTGTGCACGGTCAAGCTGTCGCGCCGTCTGTACCCGGCCGAGCGCCGCCACAATCTCGACAGCATCATGCTGCGCCAC
>JAHCKV010000736.1 GCA_026125595.1 Burkholderiales bacterium
GGACCGGTTTCCCGTTCGTCGATCGCCACGATACGGGCCTTGTTCTCGCACGAACGGCGAACGGCATGGGCGAGGGCGGCGGGCTCCCGGGCGAGCAGCGCATCCATGTTGGCTTCGAGCCAGTCGAAGAACGGCGCATCGCCGAGAATGCCGTACTTGATGACTTCCGCGAGGCCGGCGGCCAGTTCCCGCGCCGGCAACGTTCGCACCGTCGCGATGTCCGCGATGACGGCCACCGGCTGGTAGAAGGCACCGATCATGTTCTTGCCGAGCGGATGGTTGACGGCCGTCTTGCCGCCGACCGACGAATCGACCTGGGCCAGCAATGTCGTCGGCATCTGGATGAACGGCACGCCGCGCAGATACGTGGCCGCGGCAAATCCGGTCAGGTCGCCGACGACGCCGCCGCCCAGCGCGATCAGCGTGGTCTTGCGCTCGCAGCGCGCGGCAAGGATCCGGTCGAACACCCGGTTCAACGTCTCCCAGGTCTTGTGCACTTCGCCATCCGGGATGACGACGGGAATCACGTCGACGCCGGCCCCGTGCAGCGCCGCCGAAACCCGATCGAGATACAGCGGCGCCACCGTGGTATTGGTCACGACCGCGGCCCGGGGTTGGGCCAGATGCGGCAACAGCAACGATGCGTCGTCGAGGATGCCGTCGCCGACGTAGATCGGATAGCTGCGGTCGCCCAGACCCACGGTCAACGTCTGCGGGATCGCCTTCATGACGTCATCGCCGCCGTGCGACGGCACAGCTGGGCTTCCAGCCGGTCCACCAGGACCTTGAGGCTCTGTGTGCCGGTATCCATGATCAGATGCGCAGCCTCCCGGTACAGCGGATCTCGTTGTTCGAGCAGTTGCGCCAGCCGTGCCCGCGGATCGGCCGTCTGCAGCAGGGGCCGGTTGCGATCGTTGCGTGTGCGATTCCACAGATCGTCGACGCTGGCGCGCAGGTAGACGACCGTGCCGCGGCTGCTGAGCATCGCGCGGTTCTCGGCCGCGAGGATGGCCCCGCCGCCGGTGGCCAGCACAATGTCGGGCATCCGCGTGAATTCGTCGAGCACCAGCGACTCTCGTGCACGAAAGCCCGCCTCGCCTTCGATCTCGAAGATGGTCGGGATCTTCACGCCGGTACGCGCTTCGATGATGTGGTCCGTGTCGTGAAAGGCGCGCCCGAGACGCTTCGCCAGCAGCTTGCCGACGGAGGTCTTGCCGGCTCCCATGAGGCCCACGAGGAACACGCTCCCCGAAAACCGCTCGGCGCCAACGGAAGTGATGGGCTCACTGGACATGGCGGGATTGTATCCACGACCCCGTGGAATCCGGAAACGAAAAGCCCCGGAGTGGACTCCGGGGCTTGTCCGATGGTGTCTTCGGCCCTGCTCAGCGCAGCGTCAGGTTGTCCTTGATGATCCGCGGGGTCACGAACACCAGCAGCTCGCGGCGATCGTTGAACCGGCGTTCGTTGCGAAAGAAGAACCCGACGATCGGCAGGTCGCCCAGCCATGGGATCTTGTTCACCGACGTGGACTCGTCCTGCGTGTAGATGCCGCCGATGCCGACCGTGCCGCCATTCTCGACCAACACTTCGGTGTTGACCTGCTTGGTGT
>JAHCKV010000737.1 GCA_026125595.1 Burkholderiales bacterium
CCGCAGCAGTTCGAACTCCCGCGTCGACAGATGGATGGGCTTGCGCCGGCACCAGACTTCGCGGGTCAGCGCATTGAGGCGGATGTCGCCGCACTCGTAGATCGCCGCATTCACTGCGGACTCACCGCGTGCTGCGGTTGCCGGTAGCAAGGCCATGGACTTCGCAAAGGTCGGACATCGCACCGGACAGGCATCGACGATCGGGTATCGGCCGGCGGTGGCGCCACCGGACGGCGGGGCATCTGCGGCAACGGGTTCCAGCGCAGACGCCGCTGGAACCCGGTCGGACGATTACGGCTTGCGCCGCCGTGCCGCGACACCGACCGCGACGAGACCGAGCGCCAGCAGTGCGTAGGTTTCCGGTTCCGGCACCGCCGTGACGTTCGCCTCGAAACTGCTGCTGGTGTAGCGGTACAACGTGCCGTCGGTGCCGAACGACACCGGATTCGGATCACCGAATCCGGCCGGCGGCAACCGGCTGTCGAGGCCGAGGGTCGGATCGCTCGCTTCCGCGCGGGTCGTGTTGACGTCGTTGCCGGGAAACGGATACGACACGTTCAACCCGTACGGCAGGTCGGCCGTGGCCGGATCGGACAGGTCGTACGAGCCTTCGAACGCGAGCGTGCCGCCATTCACCGTGATGTTCGACATGCCGTAGCCCGGCGCGGCGCCGAAGAAGCCGTCGAAGATGAAATCCCAGCCTTCCAGCGCGTCGCGGTCGATCGAATACGTGAAGCTGGTCGGCGTGCCATTGACGAACGTGACGCTGGCCTCGCCGAAGAAGCCGGTGCCGACGACGTCGGTCACGTCGGCCTGCCGCGGCACCAGCACCTTCACGTTGTCGGCCCGGCGCAGCGTGTGGGCTTCGATGCGTTCCAGTTGGGCCGTGTGCAGCAGGAACGCGACGCCAGCGTCGCCGAGACTCAGCGTGCCGGTGAACGTCGGATCGAAATCCCGCACGAAGAACTGGCCCTCGAACTGCCGGGCCGGATCGCTGATGAAGAACGGATCCAGCACGGCAGGTCCCGAGAAACCGGTCACGGTGCCGGTGAACTCGATCGACAGTTCGCTGTATGCGGAGGCCTGCGACGCGACGAGCGCGAGGGCGAGGCTGCCGAGCAGGCGGGATGCCGACTTCGAAGGCTTGGTCTTTGGGCGCATTCTTGTTCCTCTGGTCTGTTGGTCGTCAAGTCCGGAACGTTTCGTCCGCGGTCGGGCGGTGAACGGTGCGGCATGGGTTGCCGTCTGCATTCCGGCTGGCCCCGGGATGTCTCTCCCGGAAAATCCCCCACCGAGCGCGCAGATTTTGCATGGCGCAATTCAGTGAGTGAGAATTCTTCTCGTTTCGAGTCTTAATTGTCAATGCGAAAGCGCCGCGGCGCGGGCCCGGTTGCGGGGCGGCTCGCGTCGTTCCGTCGCGATCGAGGGTCGAGTCGGCGCCGGCGTGGATACCGGCAGTTGCTGCGACGCGGAGTCGGAACGATCCGCGGGATGACGTCGGCGTGACCGACGTGCGCAAAGGGCGAGGTACGCGGAAGTGCGGCGGGTCAGCGCACCGGTGCGCTGAGCCGCCCGGGGGGGGGAGTCGAACTCGG
>JAHCKV010000738.1 GCA_026125595.1 Burkholderiales bacterium
CGGCGACGCGATCCACTTCGCTATGGGCGCCATGACGGTGCTGTTCGCTGCGTTCATGCTCGGCGTTTCCGCCCGGCTGGGTGCGAGCATCGAAGAGTCGCTGCGACTGCGTTTCAGCAATCTGCGACTGCTACGGGATCTGAGCGGCACCAACGCGCGTCTCGAGCAGCTCAACGGGGCGCTGGAATTCGAGGTGACGGAACGGCGCAGCACACAGGATGTACTGCGCAAATCCGAGGAAAAACTCCGGTTGCACGCGCAGCAGGCGCCGTTGGCGTTCATCGAATGGGATCTCAATTTCCGGGCGGTCGAGTGGAACCCCGCAGCGGAACGGATCTTCGGCTGGTCCCGCGAAGATGCGCTCGGTCGCCGCGCCTCCCACCTCATCGCCGGCGACGGCACGTGCGATTCCATCGCCCGGCTCTGGCAACGGCTGCTCGTCGAGAAGAAGGGCGCCCGCATCCTGCTCGACAATCGGACGCGGGACGGGAGCGTCATCCAGTGCGAGTGGTACTACACCCCGTTGACCGACCGGGACGGACGCGTGCTGTCGGTCATCACGCTGGCGCAGGACGTCACGGCAAGCAAGGAAGCCGAGGCGCGGCTCCACTATCTCGCCTATCACGACAACCTGACGGGGCTCCCGAACCGCGCGTTGTTTGCCGACCGACTGCAGCAGGCCATGGCCGAGGCACGCCGTGGCGGCGCTTCGGTCGGCGTCATGCTGCTGGATGTGGATCACTTCAAGGTCGTCAACGACACCATGGGACACGAGGCGGGCGACAACCTGCTGCGCGACGTGGCGACGCGACTGCAGCAATGTGTCAGGGGTAGCGACACGGTGGCGCGGTTCGGCGGGGACGAGTTCGCGCTCGTGCTGGCGAATCTGCCGGATCCCGCCAACGCGTTCACCGTGGCGCAGAAGGTCCTCGATTCGTTCATCCCGCCTTTCCAGGTGCCGGGCGGCGAGGTCTATGTGGCCGCCAGCATCGGCATCGCCTTCTTTCCGAACGACAGCGAGACGCTGGACGGCCTCGTGCGGGACGTCGATTCGGCGCTGTACCACGCCAAAGCCCAGGGTCGAAACAACTTCCAGTGCTATTCGTCCGATCTTACGGCCCGCGCCCAGGTGCGTCTGGCAACGGAGACGAGCCTGCGGCGGGCGCTGGAACGCGACGAGTTCCGGCTGCACTTTCAGCCGAAGGTCGATCTCGGGACGGGGCGTGTCACAGGCGTCGAAGCGCTGCTGCGCTGGGAAGATCGGGATCGCGGCCTCGTGCCGCCGGGCGACTTCATCGCGTTGGCCGAGGACAGCGGGCTGATCGTGCCCATCGGCGAATGGGTGCTGCGGGAGGCCTGCGCCGAAGTTCGGCGTTGGGACGCAGCCGGTCTGCCGCCGATGCGGCTGGCCGTCAATCTTTCATCGCGGCAGTTCCGGAATCAGCAATTCGGTGCCACGGTCGATCGGATCCTTGCCGAGACCGGCTTCGATCCGTCGCGACTGGAATTCGAGATCACGGAGAGCGTGCTGATGGACCAGGACACGCGGATCAGCGCGATCCTCGGCGAACTCAAGGCCAGTGGCATCGG
>JAHCKV010000739.1 GCA_026125595.1 Burkholderiales bacterium
GCCGAGCAATTGAACACCTCCGGCCCCCAGCTGACGCGACCCATGATTTCGCACAGCGGCGCGTACTCGAGATTGTTCAACGTGCCGCCATGGGCCACGGGCCGCCACAGGTTCCACAGCCCTTCCGCGCGTGCCTTGACCTTCAACTCTTCGATCAGTTTGGTCGGAATCCACGCATTGCCGTTGCGCCGGTTGGCGTCGACTTCCGCGTGGAAGTTCTGATCGTTCGGAAGCACGTGCGCTTCCATGAAAGCGGACACGCGCGCCTGCAGCTCGCGCACCTTGGGCGTGAAATCGAAATTCATCGTGATCCTCGCAACGGAATGCCGTGCTACTGCAACGGCGAAAAACGGGTCGGCGTGAGCAGGTGACTTTCCTGCTTCACGATCATCGGAAAGGCCAGCGGAACGAATCCCTGGGTCCAGGCTTCGTCTTCGTACAACCGGCGCCGGCGCTCGGCGCGATCCGCCATGTCCTCGTACCGCCAGAGGTGGTAGATGCGGTTCAACTCGCCGGTGTCCGAGGTCCACCACCCGGCCATGGGCAGATGGCGGGTGATGATGTGCAACCCTCTCTCCTCGAAGAGGCGCACATACTCCGGCACCTTGCCCACGTGCAAGGTGTAGATCCTCAACTCGTGAATCATCCTCCCCCCAGTCTTGATCGTCTCGTTTTTGGAGACCCGGGAGTATGCCATCGCCGCGTGGCTCCGATCACGCCGACGGGTCGCGCCCTTCGAACCGCGCGATGGCCTGCCGCAGGAAGTCCGGCACCGGCGCCGCCACCTTGCGCACGGGGTCGGCGTTCACGTAGACCAATTCGCCATCCACGAGCAACCGGCTGTCCAGCCGCACCTCGATCCGGAACGTGATGCTCGATCGGCCGATGCGTTCGACCCGAACCCACACTTCGATCTGGTCGTCGTAGGCGGCCGAAGCGTGGTACTCCAGAGTGGCCTTGCGCACGAACAGATCGCTGCCGTGTTCGGCCAATCCTTCCGGATACGGCGTGCCGATGGCGCGCCAGTACTCCGTGATGCCGAGATCGAAGTAGGCGAGATAGTGACCGTTGAACACGATGCCCTGGCGATCCACCTCGGCCCAACGGACCCGCAGCGGATGCCGAAGCCGGAACTCGCCCGGCGCCGCCGACGACACGCTCACGTGTAGCGCCGGGTCAGCCATTCCGCGACCAGACAGGGCTTCGCGGCCCCATCGCGCTCCATCACGACATTCCACGTGATCTGCACCCCACCCTCGATCCGATCGACGCGTGCCAGCGTCAATCGCGCCCGCAGCCGGCTGCCCACGGGAACCGGATCGGTGAACCGGACGCGGTTGCCACCGTAGTTGACGCCCATCCGCGACGGACCGAAATCGACGCACTCGTTCATGAACTTCGACAACAGCGACAGCGTGAGGAAACCGTGGGCGATCGGCGCACCGAACGGCGATTCCCGCCGGGCCCGGTCGACATCGACGTGGATCCACTGGAAATCATCGGTGGCCGCGGCAAAGCGGTCGATGCGCTCCTGCGTCAGCTCCATCCAGTCGCTCACCACCACCTCCTGCCCCTGCCTCGCTTCG
>JAHCKV010000074.1 GCA_026125595.1 Burkholderiales bacterium
CCGCGATCGCATAGACCCCGGCAGACACGTCGCCAAACCGGCAGACCACGCCGTCGCTGGCCGGCAGCCAGACCATCGGGACGTTCGCGCCGTCCATCGGGAACCCGGCTGCGTTGGGGAACAGAACGCAGCCGATGCTGCCGCCGGCCGCGCGGACGCCGGTTACGCGCACGACGACCTCACCCGCCACCGCGCTCGGTGCGAAAGGGGACAGCAAGCAGGCGCCGGCGACGATGTACGACGTCAGGAACTTTCCGAGCATGGCATTTCTCCTCGAGGGGATTGAAGGGAGAGGGCGCCGCGCTCCGATGCGAAGTTGACGGCGTCAACTGAGCGTAGATATCATTGGTGACACTGTCAACCACGCGTGTGCGTCTCGCACATCCGACCATCGCCATGACGCCAATGCTGTCCGTCGCCGATTTCTCGCTGCTGTTCCGCGTCGCCAACGGCCTGACGCTGGCGGCGTGGATCGGGCTGATCGTGCTGCCGCGATGGGCCTGGTTGCGCCAGACACTGCGCGGCTTCATCGTGGGGCTGCTCTGTCCGGCCTATACCGTGCTGATCGGCGTTTTCTTCTTCGGCACCGATGGCGGGTTTTCCAGTCTTGCCGCGGTCCAGCAGCTGTTCACATCGGCGCCGGTGGCGCTCGCCGGCTGGTTGCACTACCTCGCGTTCGATCTGTTCGTCGGGTTGTGGATCGCGAAGCGCGGCGACGAGGCCGGCATCTCTCGCTGGCTGCAGGCGCCCGTGCTGGCAACGACATTCATGTTCGGTCCCATCGGGTTGCTGCTGTTCGCGGCGCTCACGGAAACGCGACGTCGCTGGGTGGCCGCGCCATGAGCCGCATCGCGAATCCAACGCGTATCGATCCGGCACTCGGCGCCGCGCTGGATGCGGGGGCACTGAGTCTGGTCCTGCTGATACCGACCCTGGTCGCGTTGTGGATCGACGGGCGCACGCTGCACGACATCAGCGTCTGGATCAAGCCGATGAAATTCCAGCTGTCGTTGACCATTCATTGGCTGACCATCGCCTGCCTGTTGCCCGTGCTCAGTGCCGCCTGTCGACGATCGACCGCGACCACCGGCCTGCTGCGAATCGCGGCGCTGTGTTCGGTGATCGAGGTCCTGTACATCACGTTGCAGGCTGCACGGGGACGGCAATCTCACTTCAACACCGATACGCCGATCGAATCGCTGATGTACTACGGCGTGATGGGGCCGGCCGCCGTGTTCATCGTGCTCGCCACCGCGTGGCTCGGCTGGCAGATGCTGCGTCGTCCGACACCAGAGGCATCACGCGGTCTCGCGTTCGGTGCCGGACTCGGGTTGCTGCTGGCGGGCTTGTCGACGTTGATCGTCACCGTTCCGCTGGCATCGGGAGCGGTCGGGGGGGCCGGTCACTGGGTCGGTGGCTTGCGTTCCGACGCCGACGGTCTGCCGCTGGTCGGCTGGTCCCGCAGCGGCGGTGATTTGCGCGTACCGCATTTCTTTGCGACCCATCTGATGCAGGTATTGCCTCTGGTGGGCTGGTGCGCCGATCGATGCCGGTGGATCCGACCGCGACGGTGGGTCGCGGTCGTCGCAGTTGCCGGCCTGGCGTTGATCGCATCGACGCTGCATCAGGCGTTGCGCGGGGCCCCGTTCATCGGCATTGCCGGCCAACATGGCAAGTCGGTGGCAGCCTATGGGTCACCGATCGAGGCTACGGCTGCATCGGTCGTGCCGGATCTGTTGCCGGGAGCAGCGACGGCAGCGTCTCGGGATGGCGGTTGATCTGGTAGCCGTACCACAGGCTGTTCGCGACTCGTTGCGCCAGCATGGTGGCCCGATCGGCCATCGCGCGGTTGGGTTGTTCGGCGGCGGTTTCGCGGAACAGCGCGAGCCAGCGCTGGAACAGTGCCGCCGTCAGATCGGGCAGCGCCATGTGCTTGGGCATCGGTGCGCCGGTGAACCGGCCTGTGCCGCGCAGTACGCCCGACCAGAAGTCGGTGATCTGGCCCAGGTGATGGTTCCAATCGGCGACGTGGGCGTTGAAGATCGGTCCCAGTTCGGGGTCGAGGCGCGCCTTGCCGTAGAACGCGTGGACGAGCACGGCGATTTCTTCATCGGTGCAAAGGGCAGGGTCGGTCATGGCGCGTTGCGACGAAAACAAAACCGCGATGATACGGCCGTCAGCAACGACGTCGGCTGGGTGCCGTGGGGCATCGGCGCCATCGTGGCCGCGTCCGGTGCTGTTGCAACATCACGATGGCGTCGCGGATTCGACGTCGATCAGGACGCAACCCGGCAGATGCCGCAGCAGATCGCCGACGGGAATCGCGGTTGCTACACGGTGTACCGGTTCACCGGTCAGTGCATTCACCGGGCGATCGAGTTCGACGGCCGGCCAGACCAGGACCGTATCATCCCACGCGGCTTCACCGAGCGGCGGCTCGCGGCTCGAGAGCGTATCGGCCATCGCTCGGCGAGATTGGGTCGCCAGCGTGAGAAAGAACCGTGCCGCGACGACGATCACGGTCCGGCCTTCGTGCTGGCGCATGAACGCGATCACATGCCGTGCCCGTTCGCCACGGACCTCCAGCGGCGTGTAGTCGCCGTGCCGAAACAGTTCGGCGTCGCGGGCGCGGGTCTGCAGCAGACGCCACGTGAACCACAGCTTCGCGCGCCCGTCGTCGACCGATGCGGCGATGTCGCGCAGACGAGCCGTTCGATCCGGCGCCGTGACGACGGCATTCAGTTCATCGAGCATGCGTTGCCGAAGTAGGTAATCCACCGGACGGCGGTTGTCCGGATCCACGAGACTGTCGTCGAGCAGTTCGTTGCCCTGATACAGATCCGGCACGCCGGGAGAGGTGTATTTCAGCAGCGTCAGCGTCAGGCTGTTCAACGCGCCGTACCAGCGCAGCGCATCGGCAAGCGGACGAAGGTCGGCGAGAAACGCATTGTCCGCGCCGTCCCGCAGCGCGCCGCGGACAAACCGTTCCAGCGCCGTTTCGTAGCCTTCGTTGGCTTGTGTCCAGCTCGTGTGACGCTTCGATTCGCGGGCAGCTTTCAGCAGATAGCTGACGATGCGCTCGCGATACGTGGCGAGATCCGCGGCGGCGGTATCCGGCGGCAACGTTCCCAGCACCGTCTGATAGAACAGATATTCGTCCGCGGCGGATGGGTAGTCGCCGCGCCCGACCTCGGCCGCGATCGCCTCGCGCAGCCCGATGTTGAGTCCGCGCCAACGTCGCAGCGCCAGCCGCCAGCCGGCCGGCATCTCGGACAACACGTCGATGCGGTTGCGCACGTCCTCCGAGCGTTTGTTGTCGTGGGTGGACGTCGCCAGCATCGTGTGCGGCCAGCGCCTCGCCCGATCGATGCCGGCGTCGTGGAACGCTTCGAGCGACAGGCCGAACACGGCCGGATCGCCGCCGACCTCGTTCAACGCGCTGAGCGGGAAGTAGCGGTAGAAGGCGGTGTCTTCGACGCCCTTCGCGGCGACCGGCGCGCTGAATTGCTGGAACCGGATCGCCAGCCGCAACGCCTGCGAGCGCAGCGCTTCGGGCGCACCGTCGAGAGTCTGCCCGAGCAGCGTGGTACGGATGAATTCGAAGATCGACGGGTCGGCCATGTCGCTGCGTTGCCGGGCGCGGGTCACCGCGACGTCGATATAGTGGACGTCCTGATCGGAAGGCTGCGCGACGATGTACGTGCGGTAGACCGGCAGGCACGCGACGACGTCCGACACCGCGCGCCGCAACGTGTTGAGGGTGTAGTCGCGGCTGCGGCGGTCGGCCCGTGCGATGCGCAACAGTTCCGACGCCAGCACCGTCAGTTCCGATGCCAGTGCGTTGCCGGCTACCGCACGCTTGCCGGCATGCACGATCTCGTCGAAGCCGTCCGTCTGACCGGTGAAACCGCGCCAGATGCGATCGAAGCGCTCGGCCGCATCGGTATCCACCAGCACACCGTTGGCCACATGGGCGAAGACATAGCCCGTGGTGCCGTGGATGTGCCAGGATTCCGGTACTTTCTCGTGGGGCGCCGATATCTTCTCGGCGACGACGTACAGCGGCCGGCACGGACGTCCCTGAGCATCGTCCGCCGCCAGCGCGATGCCCCGACGGCGGGCGAAGCCCTGCTGCAGTCGCTCGAAGTATTGCGCCGGGTCGTACAGCCCGTCCGGGTGATCGATGCGCAGCCCGTCGACCCAGCCACGGGCCGCCAGGTCGAGTGGCAGCGACTGCGTGCTATCGAAGACCGGTTCGAGTTCCATCCGGATGGCGGCCAGCTCGTTGATGTCGAAGAAGCGCCGATAGTTGATCTCGTCGGAAGCCACGCGCCAGTACGCCAGCCGATACGACTGCATTTCGAGCAGCGCATGCAGCGCATCGCGCTGGTCCGGCCGGTTGAGCTCGTTCACGGCGGCGGCCAGCGCGCCGCGTACGGTCGCCTCGCGTTCGGTCAACCGGGCGAGCCGACCGTGGGAGATCGTCTTTTCACGGATGCGATCGCCGATCGCCGGGACATCGCCGGGCAGATTCTGGAACGCGGTCGCGATGCTCGCGAGCGTGGCCGCCAGATCCGGATCGGGCACGCGCGCTTCGGCGCGCTTCAGCACCGCGGGATACGTCTGCGGCGCGAGCGGAAACCGGTGGTCGTGGTAGTGCACCGCGAATCGTCCCGATGCTTCGTCGTGCACCAGCACCAGTTCGCCGCGATCGAGGATGTCGCCGTAGCGATCGCCGAGCACGGGCACCAGCACCTTGCCGACGAGTGCGGCATCGAGCGGCTGCCAGTCGATGTCGAAGTGCTGTGCATACGGCGACGCCGGGCCATTCTCCAGTACGTCGAGCCACCACGGGTTGTCACCGCCCAGCACCCCCATGTGGTTCGGGACCAGGTCGAGCAGTTGCCCCATGCCGTGGGCCTTCAGCGCGGCCGTGAACCGCTCGAAGCCTTCCATGCCACCCAGTTCGGGATTGATCTCGCCGTGTGCGACGACGTCGTAGCCATGCAGACTGCCGGGGCGGGCGCGCTGGATCGGCGAGCAGTAGACGTGGGTGACACCGAGCTGCGCCAGATACGGCACGATGGCGACGGCGTCATCGAAGCCGAAAGCACGGTGAAACTGCAGCCGGTACGTGCTGCCCGGGATCAAGGTCTCCGGACAAGCCGCGTCGTCGACGCGCCGGCGTGCCGCCGGTCGCATCCTGGCGACCGCCTCGCAGACCCGTTGCATGCGGTCATCGGACGCCATCGCATCCAGATCGAGCCTCTGGCGGCGGCGCCAGTTCGGATGCTGATCCGTCGTGCCGGGAAGGTTGGGCTGTTCGATTTCACCTGCGGCATCTTCAAGCTGCACCATCATCAGCTTGGACGGCGCGGCGGCCAGATACGCCTGGATGGCCGCGGCCGCGTCGATCGGCAACGTCGAAGCGCCGAGGGCCGGGGCCACGGCAGCGGCAGGCAGGGTCCCGTGTTCGCGCACGGCCAGCAACAACCGGACGCGTTCGCCGGCACGATCGAGCAACTGCTGATCGAATTGGTCGATGCCGGGAAACAGACCGAGTTCGAAGCGACGCCCGAGGTCGTGCGACGCCCACCAACCGGCCAGCGTTGCGAGATCGTGGGTGCTGGCGGCGACCAGCGCGTTCCGCGGATAGTCGGGCGGACGACGGAAGCTGCCACTGCCGTCCCGTTCGAAATACAGCAGCCGATAGGACAGCACGCCGTATCGGGCGAGCGCGCTGCGGGTTTCGTCGGAGACGGTGCCGAGATCCTCGCCAATGATGAGACAGCGGTGGCGCCGGCTTTCGAGCGCGACGATCGCGAGCATCTCGTCGAACGGATAGCGCACATAGGCACCGTGATGGGCGTCGCGCTCCGGCGGAATCCAGAACAACCGCATCAGACCCATCACGTGATCGATGCGCAGCGCGCCGCCGATGCGCATGCCGGCACGCAGTGTGTCGATGAACGGACCGTACCGTGCACGACGCAACTGGTCGGGCCGCCACGGCGGCAGACCCCAGTTCTGACCGTGCGCGTTGAATGCGTCCGGCGGCGCGCCGATGCTCGCGGCGGCGGCGAACGTGCCGCGGTGACCCCAGACATCGGAACCGGCGCGATCCACCGATACGGCGAGATCCAGATAGAGACCGATCGGCATGTCGAGCGCGGCACAACGCTCGGCGGCCGCAGCGAGCTGTAGCGCAGCCTGCCATTGCACGTACTCGAAGAACTCGACCCGAGCGGCATGCGTATGGGCGAACTGTGCGACGGCCGGGCCGGACGGATCCCGAAACGCTTCGGGCCACACGGGCCAGCCCCAGATCTGCGGATCGGTACCGTGAAAGTGCTCCTGCAGCGCTTCGAACAACGCGTGGCGGCGCAGCGCATCGCCGCTGGCGGCGCGAAACGCGTCGAATGCGGCGGACCGCTCGTCCGGTGGCAAGCCTTGACCCTGCTCATGCTCCCGCCGGCGTTCGGCGAACCACGCGTGCAGTAGCGTCAGGATCTCGAACTTCGCCGCCGCGACGCCCGGATAGTCGACGAGCGGTGCGGCCCGCAACTCGGCGAGACGTGCCTGGAACGGTGCCGATTGGACGCGCGCCCGGGCTTCGGTGCACGCCCGAAACTCTTCGACCGCTTCGACGTCGACATACAGTGCGTTGATCTGCAGTCGCGACGAGGGGCTGTACGGGCTCGCATGGGAGGGGTCGTGCGTGAACAGCGCGTGCAGCGGATTCAGCCCGACGACGCCCGCGCCGAGTCGTGCCGCATGTTCGACGAACCGCGCCAGATCGCTGAAGTCGCCGATGCCCCAGTTGCGACCGGACCGCAAACCATAGAGCTGGACCGCGAGTCCCCACAGTCGGCCGTCATGCTCGAGCGCCTCCGGCCGGTGGCAATGGGACGGGGCAGCGATGATCAGCGTTTCGTCCGGCAGGCCCTCGATCCGCAACCGGTGGTAGCCCAACGGCAGAGGCGCCCGGATCTCCAGCCGGTGTTCCACGTGCACGATGCCATCGATGGTTTCCCGTCCGGTTTCCGGCAGACCGGACCGGCGACTGATCGATCCTTTCGTGGCGCGGCCCGATTCGTCGGTCAGTTGCCAGTCGATCCGCTGCCGATCCATCGGCACGCGCAAGCGGACCGCAAACCCGTCGGCGCCGGCGTCGACCACCAGCACCGGTGGCAGCGCTTCACGCCAATCGGCCAGCCGCAGTCGATGCAGCGCGGCTTCGGGCGTCGCAGGGTCCACATCGAACTGGGTGAGCAGTGCGGCCAGATCGTCCTGCGCGACCGCATGCTGTTGCCCCCAGACATCGTGGAAATGGGTGCCGATGCCGAAGTGATCGGCCAGCATGTGCAAGGCATCGTCAGCCATCGATCGGCGTTTCCTCGAGGGTCGCCCAGACGCCACCGCGCTGCAGGACCAGCAATCCGGCGGCGACGATGGCGGCATCGGACGCATGGATCAACCGGCCGGGTGGCGCCGTCACGGTGCTGGCGGCGGCACCAAAATGCGCGATCAGATGCAGACGCGCCGCGCCCCCGTCCAGTGACCAGCACAGCAGCAGCGTGTCGCCGTCACAGCGCCATTCGCCCGGACCACGCTGTCCGGCGAGTCGCGGCACGATCTCGCGACGCCGGACGGCCAGCAGTTGGCGCGTCGCTTCGAGCGTCCACCGGTGCGAGCCGACGTCGCGTTCGTCCCACTGCAGTTGCGAATCGCGAAACGTCGATTCCGCGTTCGGATCCGGAATCTTCGCGCGCGCGGATTCGTCCGCGAACGCAGCGAAGCGGGCAAACTCGGCCCGGCGTCCGCGGGACACGGCCTCGGCCAGCTCGGGGCCGAAGTCGCAGAAGTAGAGGAAGGGCGTCGACGCGGCGTACTCCTCGCCCATGAACAACATCGGTACATGGGGACTGAGCAGCACGCCCGCATGGGCGGCCCGCAGCAGTTGCGGATCGGCGAGGGCACCGATCCGCTCGCCGAACGCGCGATTGCCCACCTGGTCGTGGGTCTGCAGAAACGACACGAACGCCGTCAGCGGTAGCGATCCGGCGGGTTCGCCACGGGGTTCGCCGCCCCGGAACGACGACGGCTGTCCGGTGTACAGGAAGCCCTCCGCCAGCGCGCGGCCGAACTGTTCGATCGGCGCCACCGCATAGTCGACGTAGTAGCCGTCGGTCTCACCGGTCACCAGTACATGGGCGGCATGGTGCAGATCGTCGTTCCACTGCGCGGTGCCGGCCCAGGGTCGCGTACCCGGGTCGCGTTCGAGGAATCGCGCCTGATTCGCGTCGTTCTCGAGTACCACATGGATGTGCCGCGAACCGCCCGGTCCGGATCGCAAGGCAGCACCGATTTCGTCGACGATGTGCAGAGGCGAGTCGTCGCGGATCGCGTGGATTGCGTCCATCCGCAACCCGTCGAACCGGTACTCCTCGATCCAGTACACCGCGTTGTGGATGAAGAAGTCGCGCACCGCGCGCGAGCGCTCGCCGTCGAAATTGATTGCGGCACCCCACGGCGTCTGGTGCGACGGGTTGAAGAACGACGGGCAGTACGCGTGCAGATAATTGCCTTCGGGACCGAAGTGGTTGTAGACGACGTCGATCAGCACCATCAGGCCGAAGCGGTGGGCGGTCTCGACGAATGCCTTCAGGTCCGCTGGCGTGCCGTACGCGGCATCGGGAGCGAACGGCAGCACGCCGTCATAGCCCCAGTTGCGCTGTCCGGGGAAATCGGCGAGCGGCATCAGTTCGATCGCCGTCACGCCCAATTCGGCGAGTGCTCCGAGACGTGCGGTGGCAGCGGCGAACGTGCCTTCCGGGGTGAACGTGCCGACATGCAGTTCGTAGACGACCGCTTCTTCCCAGGGGCGTCCTTGCCAGCCGTCGTCGCGCCACAGATGGTCGAGGGGATCGAGGACGCGGCTGGCCCCATGCACATCGTCGGGATTCCAGCGCGACGCCGGGTCCGGTACGCGCAACCCGTCGCCGACGACAAAGCGATAGCGGTCTCCCGCCTGTGCCTGCAGCATCGTCGTTTCGTGCCAACCCTCCGGCAGTCGCCGCATCGCGCGCACTTCGAAGCCGGTGTCGGCGCCGGCCGGCTCCCACTCCAGCAACGGTTCCGCGACGTCGGGCGCCCACAGACGGAACCGGACCCCGCCGGCCGGCAACACCGTCGCACCAAATGGCATGTCATGCGCGTATCTCACGAGGTCACCGGCGGCCGCCCGAACAGCACGAACGATCGTCCCTGCAGCGGATACGGTGCATCCGTGCGCACGGGCGCGGCCGCGTCCGGTTGTGCGGTATCGATCAGCACCGCCCAACCATGGCCGGCCGGCGCCGGCGCGACAGCGAACGGAATCTCGGCATGATAGGCGTTGAACAGCAGCAGGAAGTCGAGGTCGGTCACCGGCTCGCCCCGCGGGCCGACTTCGCGGATCCCGGCGCCGGAGACCAGCATGCCGAGACAGCGCACGTGGCCGTCACTCCAGTCGGTCGGCTGCATCTCGGCACCATCGGGCTTCAGCCAGACGACATCCTTCGCGCCGCCCGTCTCGGATTCGGCTTCGCCGCGGAAGAAGTTGCGGCGCCGGAACGTCGGATGGGCGCGACGCAGCCGGATCAGCTTCTGCACGAACTCGAGCAGCGCTTCGCGTTCGGGTGTCGGTGTCCAGTCGAGCCAGCCCAATGCGTTGTCCTGGCAATAGACATTGTTGTTGCCCTGCTGCGTATGGCCGAATTCGTCGCCGGCCAGCAGCATCGGCACGCCCTGTGACAGCAGCAGCGTGGCCAGCAGGTTGCGCTTCTGCTGTTCGCGCAGCGCCACGATCGTCGGATCGGCCGTCGGCCCCTCCGCACCGCAGTTCCACGAGCGATTGCTGCTGTTGCCGTCGCGGTTGTCTTCGCCGTTGGCTTCGTTGTGCTTGTCGTTGTACGACACCAGGTCGTGCAACGTGAAGCCGTCGTGGGCGGTCACGAAATTGACGCTGGCGTGCGGACGTTTGCCCGACCAGCCGTAGAGATCCTGCGAGCCGGCCAGGCGTCGCGCCAGCTCGCCGACGGTACCTTCGTCGCCTTTCCACCAACTGCGCACGGTATCGCGGTAGCGGTCGTTCCATTCCGCCCAGCCAAGCGGGAAGTTGCCGACCTGGTAGCCGCCGTGACCGAGATCCCACGGTTCGGCGATGAGCTTGACGCGGTTGAGAGTCGGATCCTGCCGGATCGCGTCGAAGAATCCGCCGAGATTCTCGACCTTGCCGGATTCCCGTGCGAGGGCCGACGCCAGATCGAAGCGAAAGCCGTCGACGTGCATCTCGTCGACCCAGTAGCGCAGTGAATCCATCACCAGCTGCAGTGCGCGCGGGTGCTCGAGATTGACCGTGTTGCCGCAACCGGTGAAATCGTCGTAGTAGCGCCGGTTCGCGGCATTGACGATGTAGTACGACGTATTGTCGACGCCGCGCATCGACAGCGTCGGACCGAACTGATTGCCTTCGCAAGTGTGGTTGTAGACCACGTCGAGGATGACCTCGATGCCCGCCGAATGCAGCGTCTTCACCATGGTCTTGAACTCCTTGACCTTGCGGGAGGCGCTGTACTGGGTCTGTGGCGCGAAGAACGCGAGGGTGTTGTAGCCCCAGTAGTTTTGCAATCCGCGTTCCTGCAGGTGCCGATCGTTCGGATAGGCATGCACCGGCAGCAGCTCGACGGTCGTCACGCCGAGTCGCTGCAGATACTCGACGACCGGCGCGCTGCCCAATGCCGCGTAGGAACCGCGCAGGAGATACCGCACATCGGGAAGGGT
>JAHCKV010000740.1 GCA_026125595.1 Burkholderiales bacterium
GAGGATGCTCAGCGACGGCACGATGATCTCGAATTTGCCGGTGCCCAGTTCCTTGAACGCAAGGAAGGCTTCGTTCTCCCACGAGATCAGCACGTCGCCGATGCCGCGTTCGGTGAAGGTCACCAGCGATCCACGTGCGCCCGAATCGAGCACCGGCACGTTGCGATACAGCGCGCCGATGAACTCGGTGATCTTCTTGTCGTCGCCGGCGAATTTCTTCGACGCGAAAGCCCAGGCGGCGAGGTAGTTCCAGCGCGCGCCGCCGGAGGTCTTCGGGTTCGGTGTGATGACCGAAACCCCGGGCTTCACGAGATCGTCCCAATCACGGATGCCCTTCGGATTGCCCTTGCGCACCAGGAACACGATGGTCGAGGTGTAGGGCGAGCTGTTGTGGGCGAGACGCTTCTGCCAGTCGGCCGGCAACAGGCCTGCGCGATTGGCGATCTCGTCGATGTCGTAGGCGAGACCCAGCGTCACGACATCGGCATCGAGACCGTCGACCACCTTGCGCGCCTGGGCGCCGGAGCCGCCGTGGGACTGACGGATCGACAGCTTGTCGCCGCCACCTTTTTCCCACTGACGGGTGAAGACGGCGTTGATGTCCTGGTACAGCTCGCGCGTCGGATCGTAGGAGACGTTGAGCAGGGTCGTATCGGCTGCCGCGAGCGACGCCGTGACGGCCGCCGCCAGCGCCAGTCCGGCGCGGATGAAAGAACGCATCTTCAACTACCTCCAGTGGTCCGGTCGGCGTGACGACGAGGTGAACCGCGGCGCTATTCGCGCTGCGTGCGGGTCTGCGCCGTCAGCCGGACTTTCTCGCGTCGTTCGATCTGCGTGATCGCCCCGTCGTGCACGATGATCTCCACCGAACCGAAACGCAGTCCGCGCAGTTGCCGGCTCAGCTCCCGCATCACGTCCGGGTCGAGTCCGTCTTCCGTCTGCAGCGGTTCGGTGGCCACGGATGTTCGCCGACAGTCAGTTGACGCGCGCGACGTCCAGCGGTGCATCGACCGCGGTCGCATAGTCGGGCCGGATGAAGCCCTTGAAGCGCTCGGCAATGACCTTCTCGAACGCCGGCGAACGGTAGGCCGCCACCAGATCGCGCACCCAGGGCTTGTCCTTGTCGGCCGTGCGCACGGCGGCGACCAGGATGTAGCGGTCGTGGAAGTTCTCTTCCAGCTTGACTGCGTCGGCCAGCTTCAGGCCCGACGCGATGGCGTAGTTGCCGTTGACGAAGCTGTAGTCGGTGTCATCCAGCGATCGCGGCATCAGCGCGGGGTCCAGCGCGATCAGCCGGATCTTCTTCGGGTTCTCCGCGACATCGCGCTCCGACACCTTGATCGGATCGATACCGGGCTTCAGACGGATCCAGCCGAACTTCTCGGCCATGACCAGCGCGCGCGCCTGGTTGGTCGGATCGTTCGGCAGCGCCACCCGCGCGCCGGGCTGGATCTCGTCGACACTGCGATGCTTGCGGCTGTACAACCCGATCGGCACCGTCGGCACCTTGACCACGGCGGTGATGTCGAGCTTGCGCTCCTGCGCGAAGCGATTCAGGTAGGGCCGATGCTGGAACGAATTG
>JAHCKV010000741.1 GCA_026125595.1 Burkholderiales bacterium
TCCGAGATCGATCGAGTCCTCGCCGATGCAGTGAACGCGGATCCGAGCTCCGCTCCGGCACGAGTCGCACGCGTCAACTACCTGCTTGCGACGGATCGCGCGAAAGAGGCTCTGGACGCTGCGCTGAGCGCGCAATCGGCCATACCGGACGACATGCGTGTGCTCGAATCGCTGGCCCAGGCGCAGAAAGCGAACAACAACTTTTCGCAGGCGGTCGTGACCTTTGGGAAACTCGCCGCGCTTCTGCCGCGATCACCCGGTCCGCTGATCGGGCAAGCCGAGGCGTACATTGCTGACAAGGATTGGATCGGTGCGCGCGGCGCATTGCAGAAGGCCGTCGCGCTGAATCCGAACGACGCGTCCAACCAGTTGTTCCTGATCAACACCATCGCCGGTTCCGGCCAACCGGACGCAGCGCGGGCCGCCGCGCGTGCGCTGCAGAAGGCGCAACCGAAATCTGCGATGGGTTACATCGCGGAGGCCGGTGTCTTCTCCTCCCAAGGTCAATCGGCCGAAGCGGAGAACGTGCTTCGCAGTGCGATGAAGACCGTGGACGAACCGGTTCTGGCCATTCAGCTGGTGGGGCTTCTCCTCCGCGACAAGCGCACGAAGGACGCCGAGGCGGTCGTGTCGCAATGGACGGAGAAGCACCCCAAGGATCAGACGGTCCGACTGGCCGTCGCGGAAGCGAGTCTCAGCGCGAAGAACTTCGAGTTGTCTTCACGCATGTATCGATCGCTGCTGCGTGGCGCGCCCGACGATCCCGTCTTCATGAACAACCTCGCCTGGGCGCTGGGCCAGACCGGCGATCCGGAAGCGCTGTCGCTCGCCGTCAAAGCCGCCGCGAAAGCCCCGAGCAATCCGGCGATTCTCGAAACTCTGGGCCAACTTCAACTGAGCGCCGGCGAATCGGCGAAAGCCATCCAGACGTTGACCAAGGCAACCGAGCTCGCGCCCGCCAATGCCGTGCTTCGCCTCAGTCTCGCCCGTGCCCATGCCAAGCTCGGACAGAAGAACGAGGCTCGCGCGCAGATCGAAATCATTCGGAACCTGATCGCTCCCGCCACCGTGCGGCAGGACGCCGATGCGTTGCTCAAGACGTTGTGATCTCAGCTCGTCACGACGACCCTATCGCCATCATTCCACTTTCCAACCACTCCTGACATCATGCCCAACGTCGCCGTCGTAGGCCTCGGTTACGTCGGACTCCCGCTCGCGGTGGAGTTCGGCAAGAAGTTCACCACCGTCGGTTTCGATCTGTCGCTCGCGAAGATCGAGGCCTATCGATCGTTCGTCGATCCTACGGGAGAGGTCGGCTCCGACGACCTGCGGGCGGCCAAGCATCTTTCGGTCACCAATGATCCGGCGGCTCTCGGCAGCTGCGAGTTCATCGTGGTGGCTGTTCCGACCCCCGTGGACGACGCGCATCAGCCGGACTTCTCGCCACTGGTCGGCGCCAGCGAATCAGTGGGGCGTCATCTGAAACGCGGCACCGTCGTGATCTTCGAATCGACCGTGTATCCCGGCGCGACCGAGGAAGTGTGCGTACCGATCATCGAGCGCGTGTCGGGCCT
>JAHCKV010000742.1 GCA_026125595.1 Burkholderiales bacterium
GTCGCGATCGTGCTCGGCAATCTGCTGGCCGATCTGGTGGCACCGTTCGTCGATCCCCGCATTCGAACCCGGTGACGGCCCCCGTCACCTTTTCCTGGAGATGCCGCAATGAAACGACACCTGTTGGCAACTGTGCTGCTGGCGGCCCTGGTGCTTCCCGCCGCGGCCGATGAAGGCAAGCAGGGTGGTGCGATCGTCGTCACCTACAAGGACGACATCGTCACGCTGGATCCGGCCATCGGCTACGACTGGGTCAACTGGTCGATCATCAAGAGCCTGTTCTCACGGCTGATGGACTACAAGCCCGGTACGGCCGAGTTCGTGCCCAGCCATGCCGAGAGCTTCGAGGTCTCGAAGGACGGGCTGACCTACACGTTCAAGCTGCGCAAGGCGAAATTCACCAACGGTCGCGACGTCACGGCGCAGGATTTCAAGTACTCGCTCGAACGCGTGGTCGATCCGAAGACGGAGTCGCCCGGAGCGGGGTTCTTCGAATCGATCGCCGGCGTCGAGGCCTTCCAGAAGGGCAAGGCGAAGGAGATCAAGGGCATCACCGTCGTCGATCCGCTGACGCTGAAGTTCACGCTGTCGCGGCCCGATGCGACGTTCCTGCACGTGATCGCGTTGAACTTCGCATCGGTCGTGCCGAAGGAAGCGGTCGACAAGGCGGGCAAGGATTTCGGCAAGAAGGTCGTCGGCTCCGGTGCGTTCCAGCTCGCCGAGTGGAAGCTCGGCCAGCAACTGGTGTTGAAGCGCAATCCGGACTACTTCCAGGCCGGTGTGCCCAAGCTCGATCAGATCACGTTCCAGGTCGGGCTCGAGCCGATGACCGCGATCCTGAAGCTCGAGAAGGGCGAGGCGGATTTCGCCGGTGACGGCATTCCGCCGGCCAAGTTCCTGCAGATCCGGAACGATCCGAAGTACAAGGACATGATCGTCGAAGGTGGTCAGCTGCAGACCGGCTATGTCACGCTCAACGTGCAGATGAAACCGTTCGACAAGGTCGAAGTGCGCCAGGCCGTCAACATGGCGATCGACAAGGCGCGCATCGTGCGCATCATCAACAATCGGGCGCTGCCGGCGAATCAACCGTTGCCGCCGACCATGCCCGGCTACGACAAGTCGTTCACCGGCTATCCCTTCGATCCGGCGAAGGCCAAGGCACTGTTGGCGGAGGCCGGTTACCCGAAGGGCTTCGAGACCACGCTGTACGTCTACAACGTCGATCCGAATCCGCGCATCGCCCAGGCGATCCAGGAAGATCTGTCGAAGGTCGGCATCAAGGTCAAGCTGAAGAACCTGCCCCAGGCCAATGTCATCGCGGCGGGCGGCAAGGCGAAGACCGCACCGATGATCTGGTCCGGCGGCATGGCGTGGATCGCGGACTTTCCCGATCCGTCCAACTTCTATGGTCCGATCCTCGGCTGTGCCGGCGCGGTACCGGGTGGCTGGAACTGGGCGTGGTACTGCAACAAGGAGCTCGATGCACGGGCCGGAAAAGCGGATGCGCTGAGCGATCCGGCGAAGGCGGCGGAGCGGGCCGAGCTGTGGAAAGGCATCTTCAC
>JAHCKV010000743.1 GCA_026125595.1 Burkholderiales bacterium
GTGCCGGCGCCGCCCAGCGCCCAGTTCTGCCGGCCGGTTTCGCAACCACCCAGCATCAGTCCCAGCGCGGCGGCCGCGACGGCGGCACTCGGACGGCGGCGAAGAAACGCGAGTGTCGAGCGACGCATGTCGGATCCTCCTGCAATTGTCTGGGGCTGCTTCAACCTTCGCTACGGATGCGTCGCCGTGGTTTCGTGATCGTCCCCGCCGCGGCCCGTGGCGAGGTTGGCGATCAACGGGGTGCGGCGAAACCGGCCGGAAGCCCCCGCCGCAATACCGCGGCCTGGACGCCTTCCGGCCCTTGTTCGACGATGCGGTCGTCGTGGGCGGTCGTTGATTCGGCCATTCCCAGAAGCAGACCCACGAGATCCCCGCCCGGGCGGAGGTAGCGCAGCAACGGCTGATCGGCCGCCCATTCGTTGACCGGATACGCGAGGATGTCACCCTTCTGAATCTGACCGGTGTGCGTTTTCTCGTGGGCCGGGAGCGACCATGCGTAGTCGACCCGATGGGCTTCCTCGGCCCTGCCGGGCGGGCCGTGGTAGGGCGGCACGAAGTAAACGAAACTGTTGCCGAAAGCGCGCCCTTGGACGTCTTCGCCAAACAACGACGGCAGAGGAGTTTCGGATTGGAAGACGAGACTCCCCGTGCGTAGCGATTCGTTCCATCGCAGGTCGTATCCCTGCCCGAGGAAATAGAGCGCGCCCAGCGTGGACGAGAGGCGCAATCGGTAGTCCACTCGTGGTCCGTCGCCCGCTGCCGCCGTGGTCCGGAACTGGATGAAGCCCGGTCCCAGATCCATGCCAAGTCGACTGGCGAGACCGCGGCCGAGCAGGGTGTTCTCGAACACGGATAGCGAGGCGCCCTGGACGCCTGACCACAGCAGGGGGCGTATCCCACGTTCGTAGTCGAGACCCCGTTCCAGATCCGCGATCGACGACACCAGAGAGGCCGCTATGCCAATGGCTACCTGCTCCGGGATCGAACGCCCGCAGGAACCGCCGTTGAACGCACCGACGACCGCGAATGCACCGGCCATGGCAAAGACGTCGTTACGAAACCGCTCGATCCCGGCCGAGCGATGGTCGAGATACAGTCCGGCAGATAGCGCGGCGACGGTCGCGCCAACCAGGCGAATGGTGCTGCGATCGTCTTGGTTCTCGCCGCACCGATAGGGATGATTCGCACGCAAGTCGGGGCCCAGTGGGGCACTGACGGTGAGCCCGACGGAGCCGCGCGGTCCCACGGGGGCGACTTGCCAATCGGCGGCGCAGGCGGTCGCTATCCCTACCCCGGCGAGTAACGCAGCGCAGGCCATGGGGAACGCGATCCGCTCGATCAACGTACACCTCCATCGGTCCGGTCTGGGCGGCTGACCACGTGTTGCTTGTCGGATTTGCCGCGGCGCACTTGGCATGTCGAGGTGGCGCTTACGGGTGCCGGCTCAAGACGATTCTCTGGATCCCGGCGCTCGCCGACCATGCGTTTGCGGGAATTTATCCCGATTGCATGGTGAAGTCGCGGCAATTTGTCACAGTCGCGGTGGCATGGCGAACGC
>JAHCKV010000744.1 GCA_026125595.1 Burkholderiales bacterium
CGACGCCGCCTCGGCGCGCCGGCCGGCATTCCACTGTCGATGCAGCCGATCCAGCCAGGTGGCAGGCGCCGATTCGACATCAGTCGCGGAATCCGCCGCCGACGTCGCATCCTGTTTCGCCTCTCGATCGGACAACTTCGAGCGTGCCATCACCGAAGCCGGCGCCGGCATCCGCTCGGCCGCCATGGCGGGCGCCTCTTCGTGCCGACCCGCCTGCGGCGCCGATTCCATTTCCGCCGCCGCTTTCGGCGGTGGTGCTGTCGCGACCGCGGTTTCCGGTGGCGCCGGCGCAATCCCGAACTCCAGCTCGGCCCGAGCCCGTTCCCGGCGCTGCGGTGCAGCCGCGGCACCGGGCGCCGCCTTCGCCGTCGTGGCCGGTTCGGCCGGCACGACATGGCGTCGCTCCGTCTCCGCCGAGGCCACCCCATTCGGCGCGGGCGGCGGCATCGGGGATCCGGATGACGGCACGTCCGCAATGTCGATCCGGTGATCGTGGGGGCCTTCGCGCAGCACGGTGAGCGTCATCGTCGCGCTCATCAACACGACGGCGGCCATCGACAACGGCACCGCGAACCGGCGTGCCCAACTGCGCCGCACCGGTTGCGGTCTCGCGTTCACGGCGCGTCGCGACGCCGCCAGGATCGCGGCATCCAGCTCGGGGGGTGGCTGCACCGCGGCCGACGCCGTCGCATAGGCCCGGCGCACCGCGGCAGCATCGTCCGGCAGGTCCACGCCATCGCGGTCGGTCGTCACGACGCAACCTCCGGCTGCAGCATCGCCCGCAGGCGCTCGAGCGCGTAACGCAACCGGCTCTTCGCGGTTTCGCGACCGACACCGGTCAGCTGCGCGATTTCCTCCAATGTCAGCTCGCCCTCCTCGTGCAACAGAAACGCCTCGCGCTGCGCGGCCGGCAGCCGCTCGACAGCATCGAGCACCCGCTCCAGATCCCGTCTGCGATCGAGCAGACGGTCGGGTTCGTCGTGCGTCGGCGCCGCCAGCGATTCGGCAATCGCGGCTCCGGGCCCTTCATCGTCGTCCAGCGAAACCGCGCCGTGGCCGTCGCGCCGCGCCAGATCGATCACGCGATTGCGCGCGATCTGATACAGGAAGGTCCTGAACCGGGCTTCGGGCCGATAACGCTCGCGGGCGTTGACCAGATTCATCCAGGCATCCTGGAACACGTCCTGGGCCCGGCCCGGATCGCGGCACATGCGCAGGCAGAACCGGTAGAGGCCGCTGCGATGGCGCTCGTACAACACGGCGAACGCCGCCGCATCGCCGTCGCGATAGCGCGCCATCAGGGTCTCGTCCGCGATCTCGTCCGCCATGGGGATGCGAGTGTAGCGGCACCGGGGGCGTGCAGCCTCATGCCGGTGAAACGCAGCAGCGGCGCCGGTGGGGTTGGCGCCCGGCCGGCGCTCCGCCGCCCCGTTGCCGGAGCGGCGGCATCAGCCCCCGGTCACAGCCGCGTGAACGGCCGGGTCAGGGCCCGCAGCACGTCCCGCGCCGGCGTCGTCACCCGCGCCTTCTGCACCGTGTCCTCCTTCACCT
>JAHCKV010000745.1 GCA_026125595.1 Burkholderiales bacterium
CAGCTCGTGCGGCTTGACGCCGCACAGTTCGCTCACCTCGCCGATCGTGAAGTACCGCTTGGCAGGAATCGGCGGGAGCGGAGTTCTGCCGTTACTGCTCGGAGCTTCCATGGTAGTGCTTTTCCACCATGGCCTTGAGCTTCTGGCTGGCGTGGAACGTCACCACGCGGCGCGCGGTGATCGGAATCTCTTCGCCGGTCTTCGGATTGCGACCGGGCCGCTGGGGTTTGTCGCGCAACTGGAAATTGCCGAACCCCGACAGCTTGACCCCTTCACCGCGTTCGAGGGCCATGCGAACCTCCTCGAAGAAGGTTTCGACCATGTCCTTCGCTTCACGCTTGTTGAGTCCCACTTTCTCGAAGAGCAGCTCCGCAAGCTCGGCCTTCGTCAACGTCATGGGGAGTCCCCTACTGCCTCAAGTGTGCGTCGAATCGCTGCTGGAGAATGAAACGCGCCGAATCCATCATTTCGTGCACTTCGGCGTCGGTGAGAGTCTTTTGAGTATCTTGAAATAACACACGGATTGCAAGACTTTTTTTCCCTTCGGAGACACCTTTTCCGCGGTACAGGTCGAATAGTTCGACCGCTTCCACGACCGGTGGCAACCCACTGCGCAGCGCCTGCAGAATGGACTCCACCGGGACTTCTTCAGCCACCTCGAACGACAGATCACGCCGCACCGGCGGAAATCTGGAAACCTCGCGATAGATCGGCAGATCGACGGTCTGCAACGCTTCGGCGTCCAGTTCGAACACCTGCACTGCGCCGGGCAAATCCAGCTTCTGCTGCCACCGGGGATGCAGTTCCCCGACCCAGCCGATGTCCACACCATCGAGCACGACCCGTGCCGAGCGGCCCGGATGCAACGCCGGATGAACGGCCGGCTGGAACTGCGCCGATCGAGGCGCCAACAACGCCTCGACGTCACCTTTCGCATCGAAGAAGTCGACGCTGCGCGACGGGGCGCCCCATTGCTCCTGGTCCAGCGTTCCGATCGACGCACCGGCAAGCCGTACCGGCTGCCGGATGCCGGCAACCGTCAGCGGTCCGTCGGGCTGCGTGGCGTCACGCAGGAACACGCGCCCGATCTCGAACACCCGGACGCGGTTGCTCTTGCGATTGATGTTGTACCGGAGGTTCGCGACCAAGCCGGGGATCAGCAACGTCCGCATCACCGACAACTGACTCGCGATCGGATTGCGCACGGCGATCGGCGCTGCATTGCCCGCCATGTCCCGTTCCCCTTCCGCATCGACGAAACCGAAGTTGATGACTTCGTGATAGCCGAGTGCCGCCAGCAGGGTGCGCAATCCATGCACCGAACGGCGCTTCTCGGTGACCGGCAGCATCGCCGCAGGCGCCTGCGGCGGCACGGCGGGGATGCGCTCGAAACCCCACAGTCGAGCCACTTCCTCGATCAGATCCTCCTCGATCTCCAGATCGAAACGCCAACTGGGCGGCGTGACGACGAACGCTTCGGCGTCTGCCGCGCCTTCGCGGCGCGCCGGCAACTTCAAGCGCGCGAAGATCGATTCCATCTCTTCGTTCGC
>JAHCKV010000746.1 GCA_026125595.1 Burkholderiales bacterium
CTTGACGACCTCTAAGACCCGTACCGGATTTTCCGCTGCCATTCGATCATGAACTGCGTGGACGTCTGTCCGAAGAATCTGAATCCGACGCGGGCGATCGGACGGATCAAGGAAATCATGGTCAAGCGGATGGTGTAGTGCCATGTCACAACCGACTGGCCGGCGCCGGGCGCAGCCGGGGCGCACGGGCCCCGCTTCCCGAGAGACGATCGGTTCCAGCGCGAGGAGCTTCCGCGAAACGCGAGCAGACCCCACGGCGGCCTTCCTCCCCGGAGTGTGGGCAGGGGTAGGGGTGGGGCGTGTCACCGAAGTGCCGCGTCACAGCCGACGGGCCGGCACCGGACGGCGCCGGGGCGCACCGACCGTTTCGCGAGCGATCCCGCCGGATCCCGTCCCATGTTTCCGTCGCCGAGACTTCCCGCGGGAGCCGGAGTGACCGCTCCCGATGCCGAACGCGACTTCGCCCGACTGCGCTGGCGCTGCCGGCGCGGGCTGCTGGAGCTCGATCTGGTCCTGACCCGTTTCCTTGATTCGGGCTATGCCGCCCTCAATTCCATCGAGCGGGAGGCCTTTCTTCAACTGCTCGATTGCGGCGACCACGACCTGTGGGATCTGCTGTCCGGACGGCGTGAGGCGGCAGATCCCGTCGAAAAGTCCGTCGTGGACCGGCTCCGAACGGTGTAAATGCATGATGCAAAGCAGCAAAATCTGTCGGAAGCCGTTACACTGACCGGCTTCGAGACCTATTACCGGAGACAGGGGCATGACCGAGCCGCAAAAAGCGACCTTGACCTTCAGTGACGGCACGCCGTCCGTGGAACTGCCGATCGTGAAGGGGAGCGTGGGTCCCGATGTCATCGACATCCGAAAGCTCTACGCCGCCACCGGCAAATTCACGTACGACCCGGGTTTCCTGTCCACTGCCTCCTGCAATTCGGCGATCACCTTCATCGACGGCGACAAGGGTGAACTGCTGTACCGCGGGTACCCGATCGAGCAGCTCGCCACGAAGTGCGACTTCCTCGAAACCTGCTACCTGCTGCTCTATGGCGAACTGCCGAATGCGGCCCAAAAGGCCGACTTCGACAATCGCGTCACCCAACACACGATGGTCAACGACCAGATGCAGTTCTTCCTGCGCGGCTTCCGGCGGGATGCGCATCCGATGGCGGTCATGACCGGGCTGGTCGGGGGTATGTCGGCGTTCTATCCCGACTCCATGAACCTGCACGATCCGAAGCAGCGGGAGATTTCCGCGATCCGGCTGATCGCGAAAATGCCGACTTTGGTCGCATTGGCCTACAAGTACACCATCGGGCAGCCGTATATGTATCCGCAGAACAGCCTGTCCTATACGGCCAACTTCATGCGGATGATGTTTGCGACCCCCTGCGAGGAATACAAGGTCAACGATGTGCTGGTCCGGGCGCTGGATCGCATCTTCATCCTGCATGCGGATCACGAGCAGAACGCGTCGACGTCGACGGTGCGGCTGTGCGCGTCGTCCGGAACGAACCCGTTCGCCGCGATCGCGGCCGGCGTGGCCTG
>JAHCKV010000747.1 GCA_026125595.1 Burkholderiales bacterium
TCTTCGCCGCGGCGACCGATTCTCGATCATGTACGAAGCGCTCGAAGCCGATGGAGACTTCGTCCGATCCGGACGCATCATCGCCGCCGAGTTCGTCAACCAAGGTCGCGTTCTTCGGGCCGTCTACTTCGAAGACGACTCCGGCCGCGGCAGCTATTTCACGCCGGACGGCCGCAACATGCGGCGTGCATTCCTGCGATCCCCACTCGAGTTCTCACGCGTCACATCCGGCTTCACCACGGCGCGCTTCCACCCGATCCTGCAAACGTGGCGCGCACACAAGGGCATCGACTATGGCGCTCCCGTGGGTACGCCGGTGCGTGCCACGGCCGACGCGACGGTTGGCTTGGCGGGACGCCAGAATGGTTATGGCAATGTGATCGTGTTGCGCCACGCCAACGGTATCCAGACCTTGTATGCGCACCTTTCCGGATTCCGGCGCGATCTGCGGACTGGTTCCCGCGTGCAGCAAGGTGAATTGATCGGTTATGTCGGCATGACCGGCATGGCAACCGGCCCGCATCTGCACTACGAGTTTCACATCAACGGCGTCCACGTGGACCCATTGCGCAGCGCGCCGCAACCCGGCCCTGCCATCACCGCGCAGATGCGGCCCGCATTCCAAACCATTGCTCGCGAGCAAGTCGAACGCCTCGAGCAGATCCGCGAACTGAATCTGGCCGCGCTTGAGTAACAGGCCGGCGGCACCCTTCACCACAAAGACCAAGGGGGCTTCTCAGCCCCCTTGGTCTTTGTTTGCTGCCCAGCGGGTCAAGCCGAGAACGAAGATCCGCAGCCGCACGTAGAAGTGGCATTCGGATTCTTGATCACGAACTGCGCACCTTCGACGCTTTCCTGATAGTCGATCTCGGCGCCGACCAGATACTGATAGCTCATCGGGTCGATCAACAACGTCACGCCGTCCTTTTCCATCGCGGTGTCATCGCTCTGGGTTTCTTCCTCGAACGTGAATCCGTACTGGAAGCCGGAGCATCCGCCACCGGTCACGAAGACCCGCAACTTAAGATCCGGATTGCCTTCTTCGTCGATCAACTGGCGCACCTTGAAAGCCGCGTTGTCCGTGAAGACCAGCGGTGCCGGCATGTCGGTTACAGCATTCATGGCTTTGCCTCCTGCCTCAAATCTCTTCGATGAATCGATTATCCGGCCCGGCTTTCACCGGGGTCAATCCGCAGTCGATGATTTGAGCGCCACCACCTTCTGCCCGACATCGTTCGCCTCATGAACGAGCCTCCCCTGCACTACGGCGCCCAGCTGAATCTCCAACGTCCGGTAATGCACATCGCCTGTGATCTTGGCCTTGGCCTGCAGTTCCACATACTCGCTACCGTGAACGGGACCGACCACGGTTCCGTTGATCACGGCGTGGGTTACGCGAATCTCTCCTTCGACGTGCGCCTGTTCGGAAAGCACGAGCGTACTTGGCTGGCCAGCCGTTGCCAGCACATTGCCTCGGATCCTGCCATCGATGCGGAGACCGCCCGAAAATGTCACGTCACCCTCGATGACCGCGCCGACACCGAC
>JAHCKV010000748.1 GCA_026125595.1 Burkholderiales bacterium
TGGATTCTCGAACTCGATCGGGGCCAGGGGATTCCGTGGAAGGGCAACTACAGTTCCTGGCTCGAGCAGAAGCAGGACCGGTTGAAGCAGGAAGAAGCGCAGGAGTCGGCGCGGCAGAAGGCGTTGCAGAAGGAGCTGCAGTGGGTGCGCCAGAACGCGAAGGGTCGGCAGGCCAAGAGCAAGGCGCGGATCCAGCGCTTCGAAGAGCTGTCGTCGTACGAATACCAGCAGCGCAACGAGACACAGGAGATCTTCATCCCAGTGTCCGAGCGTCTGGGCAGCAGCGTCATCGAGTTCAAGAACGTCAGCAAGAGCTATGGCGACCGGTTGCTGATCGATGATCTGTCGTTCGCGATTCCGGCCGGCGCCATCGTCGGTGTGATCGGTCCCAACGGCGCCGGCAAGTCGACGCTGTTCCGGATGATCACCGGCAAGGAACAACCCGACAGCGGCGAGATCGTCATCGGCCATACCGTGCAGCTGTCGTCGGTCGACCAGCATCGTGATTCGTTGCCGAACGACAAGACCGTCTGGGAAGCGCTTTCCGATGGCGCCGACATCCTCACCGTGGGTCGGTTCGAGATGCAGTCGCGGGCCTACGCCGGCCGGTTCAACTTCAAGGGTTCCGATCAGCAGAAGATCGTCGGCAATCTGTCCGGCGGTGAACGCGGTCGGTTGCATCTGGCGAAGACGCTGCTGTCCGGCGGCAACGTGCTGCTGCTCGATGAACCGTCCAACGACCTGGACGTGGAAACGCTGCGGGCACTCGAAGACGCGCTGCTGGAGTTCGCCGGCAGCGTCATGGTGATCTCCCATGACCGCTGGTTCCTGGATCGCATCGCGACCCACATCCTCGCGTTCGAAGGCGATTCCCAGGTCGTGTTCTTCAACGGCAACTATCAGGAATACGAGGCCGACAAGACCAAGCGCCTCGGTGAAGAAGCGGCGCGGCCCAAACGCCTGCGCTTCAAGTCGCTGAAGCAGTAGTTCTCGCCGTCAACGCCCGCTGCGCGGTCCGATCGACCTGCGATTGATGCGCAATCGTTCGCGCAGCAAGATGGATTTGACGTGACGCGGCCTGCCGGTTTGATCCATGTCAATGCGTCGCGTATCGGTGACCGGAACACGGCGAGCCGGCTCAAGCGATGCGTGCGTGAAGCCGTTATGGGGAAGTGAGCGACGGGGCTTTCGTATGCCGTGTCGCGACAAAACCCAAGAGGATTCACCATGCGCGTCAATCAGCCCGTGACGACCATCGAGCAGTTCCTGGAACCCGGCAAGCCGATCGTCACGAAGACCGGCCTGGACGGCAAGATCCTGTACGCCAACGAATCGTTCGTGAAGATCAGTGGCTTCACGCGTGAAGAACTGATCGGCGCCGATCACAACATCGTCCGGCATCCGGACATGCCACCGGCAGCGTTCGCAGACCTGTGGCGAACCGTTCGTGCCGGTCAACCGTGGCGCGGTCTGGTCAAGAACCGGACGAAGACCGGCGATTTCTATTGGGTCGAAGCGTTCGTGACACCGATCACCGAATC
>JAHCKV010000749.1 GCA_026125595.1 Burkholderiales bacterium
CGAGCCGCACCGATGTCGGCCATCTGGGCCTGATCGCGAGCTACGCGCGGACCAGCGAATCCGGTGATCGCAGCGGGCTCGGCGCGGTGCCGGAAGATGCGCCTGTCTGGGCGCAGGTCACGTCGACGCGCGACAACTGCCTTGGTTCGGAATGCCCGAACTTCCGCGATTGTTTCGTCATGAAGGCCCGCAAGCAGGCGCTGGAGGCCGACGTCGTCGTCGTCAATCACCATCTGTTCTTCGCCGATGTCGTGCTGCGCGACGAAGGTGTCGCCGAATTGCTGCCGGCCTGCAACACGGTGATCTTCGACGAGGCCCATCAACTGCCGGAAACCGCGAGCCTGTTCTTCGGCGAGACCGTGTCGGGCAGTCAGTTGGTCGAACTGGCGCGCGACACGCGACTCGAAGCCGCGGCCCATGCGAAGGATTTCGCGGCGTTGCCCGAATCGGCGCAGGCGTTGGAGAAGGCGGCCCGTGACCTGAGGTTGGCGTGGAACGGCGAGTCGGGTCGGGTGCCGGCGCCGATCGCGCTGGCGAAGGCGGATTTCACCGCGGCGCTGGCGCAGCTGGTCGAGCGATTGACGGCGTTGAGCGGCCTGCTCGAATTCCAGGCCGATCGCAGTGAAGGGTTGCAACGCTGCTGGGAGCGCAGTTGCGAGCAACTGGCGCGGCTGCAGCGCTGGCACGAAGAGCCCGATCCGGATTTCGTCCGCTGGCTCGAGATCTTCCCGCAGTCGATCCAGTTGAATGCGACGCCGCTGTCCGTGGGGCCGATGTTCGCGCGGCAGGTCGCGGCGACGCCGCGGGCCTGGGTCTTCACGTCGGCGACGCTGTCGGTGAAGGGCGATTTCTCGCACTACCTGTCGCAGCTCGGGCTCGATGGCGCGCGGACCGAATCCTGGGACAGTCCGTTCGACTATCCGAACCAGGCGGTGCTGTGCGTGCCCGAAGGCATGCCGGATCCGAACACCCCCGGCTACACGGCCGCCGTCGTGCAGGCGGCTTTGCCGGCGATCGTCGCCAGTGGTGGCCGCGCATTCTGTCTGTTCACGAGCCTGCGCGCGATGCGCGAGGCGCGCGATCTGATCGAAACCGGGTTACGCAGGCAAGGGCTCGAGTTTCCGATCCTGATGCAGGGCGATGCGTCGCGCACGGAATTGCTGGAACGCTTCCGGCGTCTCGGCGACGCGGTGCTCGTCGGCAGCCAGTCGTTCTGGGAGGGCGTGGACGTGCGCGGCCCGACGTTGTCGTTGGTGGTGATCGACCGTCTGCCGTTCGCGCCGCCCGATGATCCGGTGCTGACGGCGCGCATCGACCGCATCACGGCGGCCGGGCGCAACGCCTTCATGGACTATCAGTTGCCGCAGGCCGTGATCACGCTGAAGCAGGGTGCCGGCCGGTTGATCCGCGACGAGACCGATCGCGGTGTGCTGATGATCTGCGACCCGCGATTGATCTCGAAATCCTATGGTCGCCGGATCTGGCAGAGCCTGCCACCGATGCGGCGCACGCGTCTGATCGCGGACGTGGAAGC
>JAHCKV010000075.1 GCA_026125595.1 Burkholderiales bacterium
TCAATACGAAGATGAAAGGAATGATGAATGCCGGCAGCGTGTACTTCCACGTCTGCAGCGTCGTCCGGTACGGATCGCCGCCCGTGATGGCCGCCGCGGCAAACGGCGAGAGCGCCGTCGGTGGCGACACCTCGGAGAGCACCGCGTAGTAGAAGACGAACATGTGGGCGGCATACTCCGGCACACCCACGTGCACCAGTGCCGGCGCTGCGACCACGGCACAGATGATGTACGACGCCGTCACGGGCACCGCCAGGCCGACGATCCACACGATCAGCGCCGTGTAGAGCACCGTCAACAATCGGCTGCCCTCGGCGTAGTCGATGACGATGCCGCTGAACTTGAGACCGAGCCCCGTGAGCGTGACGACGCCGACGATGATGCCGGCGGCGGCGCAGGTGGCGGCCACACCGAGCACGCTGCGTGTGCCGTCCGCCAACGCGCCGACCAGCTTCGTCGGGGTCAATGCGGTTTCCCGCCGCAGGAAGCTCGTCGCCACGGCCAGCGCGGTGGCCCAGAACACCGCCAGCATCGGCGAGAAACCCCACAGCAGGAACGCGACGATCGAGATCAGCGACAGAAAATGGAAGCCGTAGCGACGCAGCAGCACCCCGACTTTCTCCGTGGCACCGGTGCCGATCGGCCCTGTCCCGATGCGGCGCCCGTCGAGCTCGACCATCACCAGCAACGACAGGTAGTACAACACAGCCGGCACCGCGGACATCCGGATCACGTCGAGGTACGAGATCTTCAGGAACTCCGCGATCAGGAACGCGGCGGCGCCGAGCACCGGGGGTGCCATGATGGCGCCGAGCCCACCGGCCGCCAGCAGCCCTCCCGCGGCATTCGGTGCATACCCCGTACGCTTGAGCAGCGGCCACGCCACCGATCCCAGCGTCACCGTCGTCGCGACGCCGCTGCCGGACGGCCCCCCGAGCAGGAACGACCCGAGCACGACGGCACGGCCCGGACCGCCCCGACGCCGCCCCATCACCGCAAGCGAGAAGTCGATGAAGAACTGGCCGGCGCCGGATTTCGACAGCATCGCGCCGTAGATCGTGAACAGCACGATCAGCGTCGCGCAGACGTCCACCGGTGCGCCGTAGATGCCCTCGAGTGTCATGGTCATGTGTCCGACCAGACGATCAACCTCGTAGCCGCGATGGGTCCACGGCGACGGCAGATAGGGCCCGACGAACGCGTACGCGATGAAACTGCCGACCACTGCCGGCATGATCCAGCCGCTGGCACGTCGCACCGCTTCGAGCACGAGCACGATCAGCGCGATGCCGGCCACCAGATCCAGTGTCTCGGGTTCGGTCGCGCGATCGGCCAGCGCGTCCCAGTCCTGCAGGTAGTAGACCGCGATGGCGATGGACGCCGCGGCAAGCAGCCAGTCCCACGGCATGATCCGGTCGCGAAAGCGTGCGGCGACGGGCAACGTGAGGAACAGCAACGCCAGCATCAACCCGACGTGCACGATCCGCAGCACCGGCGCACTGATCACCGCGAATGCGGCATAGAGGTGCAGCAGCGAGGTCAACGTCAGCGCTGCCAGCAGCAGCACGCGCAGCGGCCCGCTCAGTCGATGGACTGCACCTTCTTCCTGATCGATGAATTTTTCGGCGGCGGCGACGCGTCCGGCATCCAGAGTGTCGCCGGGATCCGGCAGCTGCGGCGAAGACATGCCGGTGCGCCGCTCAACGCTTCGGCTTGACGCCCTTCTCCGCGAAATACTTCGCGGCACCGGGATGGAACGGCAGCGGCGATCCACCGTCGAGCTGGGTCGACAGCTCGAGCGATCCGAAATCGCGGTGGATCGCCACCAGATCGGCCTTGCGCTCGAACACGGTCTTCACGATGGCGTAAGCGACGTCATCGGGCATCGATTCGTTGACCACCAGCAGGTTCCACACGCTTGCATCACCGACGTCACGGGTCATGCCCGAATACGCCGTCTGCGGGATCTGGCCTTTGGAATACAGGGGCCCGTACTTGCGATTCATCGCATCCACGGCATCGGCGTGGTCGAGCAGGCGGATCTTCGCGCCCGGGGATGCGGCCAGATCGGTCACTGCCGCGGTGGGCACTCCACCCGCCCAGAAGAACGCGTCGATCTTGCGGTCCTTCAGCGCATTGACCGATTCGTTGACGGACAGGCGTTCACGACGGATCGCATCCGACAGTCCGTACGCCTCGAGGATCCGCATCGCCATGATCTCGGTGGCGCTGCCGGGCGCCCCCACCGATACGCGTTTGCCGGCGAGATCCTTGATGGAGGCCAAACCGGTGGCCTCGACCGTCACCGCATGCATCTTGTTCTGATAGAGCACGAGCAACGCCCGCAGCGGCAACTTGCGGCTCTTGAACTTCTCCTGACCCTTGTACGCGTCCCACGCCGCATCGGCCATCGTGAAGCCGAGATCGGATCGACCGGAACCCACCAGCTTCAGATTGTCGACCGACCCGCCCGTGACTTCCGCGGTGACTTGCCAGCCGGGAACGTTACGTGAAAGCACCTGCGCGATACCGCCCCCGAGCGGATAGAACACGCCACCGGTGGCGCCGGATCCGATGGACAGATTGAGCTTCTGCTGCGCGAATCCGAGCGGGCTCGCGAACATCAGCAACAGGCAACACAGACGGGCGACGAAGAGAGTGGCTTTCATGGGTCAGGAATTGTAAGCGGCCCGTGGCATTGCCGCTCGATTTCCCGATGGTGCCCTGCGCGACCGTCCGCTCGCAAATGAAAAGAGCGGCCCCGAGGGACCGCTCTTTCGCACGACGAAGAACCCGTTTCAGGCCTTCGCGGCTTCCGCCTCGGCAGCCGCAGCGGCAACTGCCGCAGCCTTGCTGCTGTACCGCAGCTTTTCCTTGATCCGCGCCGACTTGCCGGAACGCTCGCGCAAGTAGTAGAGCTTCGCGCGACGAACGTCGCCGCGGCGCTTGACTTCGATCGACGCGATCAGCGGTGAATAGGACTGGAAGGTTCGCTCGACACCTTCGCCGGACGAAATCTTCCGCACCGTGAACGCGGAGTTCAGGCCCCGGTTGCGCTTGGCGATGACCACGCCTTCGTAGGCCTGGATCCGCTTGCGGTCGCCTTCGACCACATTCACATTGACGACGACGGTATCGCCGGGCGCAAAGCTCGGGATGTTCTTGCCCAAGCGCTGGATCTCTTCAGCCTCGAGCGTTGCGATCAGGTCCATCTGCCACTCCTTCCGTTTGCTGCGTTTCCTGCTCCGATCGGAACTCGGCCAGGAGCTTCTCCTGCACCGGGTCCAGCGCCATGTCCTTCAGCAGATCGGGACGTCGCTGTGCCGTGCGCCCCAACGCCTGCTTCAACCGCCAGCGCTCGATCACCGCGTGGTGCCCCGACAGAAGCACTTCCGGGACCGCTGCGCCTTCAAAAACTTCCGGCCGGGTGTAGTGCGGATAGTCGAGCAATCCGGCCACGAACGAATCCTGCCGCGCCGATTCCGCATCACCCAATACACCGGGCAACTGGCGAATCACTCCATCCAGCAGCACCATCGCGGCGAGTTCGCCACCCGAGAGCACGTAGTCGCCGATGGAAACCTCCGCATCGACTTCGCGCTCGATCAGGCGCTCATCGACGCCTTCGTAACGACCACACAACAACACCAGACCTTCACAGGCTGCCAGTTCCATCACACCCGCATGGTCCAGCACCCTGCCCTGCGGCGACAGATGCACGACGCGCGAACCGCGTACGCCGCTGCTTTTCTGTCGCTGTCGTGCTGCCCGAATCGCTTTGGCCAACGGCTCGGCCATCATGACCATGCCGGGGCCACCACCGTACGGACGATCGTCGATCGTCCGATATGCATTCACTGCGAAATCCCGCGGATTCCACGCCACCAGCTGATAGGCACCCGTTTCCCGCGCTCTACCCGTGATGCCCCAGCCCGTCAGGGCCTCGAACATCTGCGGAAACAGCGTGACGACGTCGAATTGCTTCAATCAGTCGTCGGGATGCCAGTTCACCCGAATCTCCCGGGTGACCAGATCCACTCCATCCACATGGGCCTCGACGAACGGGATCAGACGCTCCCGCTCTCCGCCGACCACCAGCACGCTCTGCGCCCCGTTATCCATCAGGGACTCCACGGTGCCGAGCATCACACCGTCACGATTCTTCACATCGAGGCCGATCAGATCAGCCCAGTAGTACCCATCATCCGCCTCGGGGAGCGCCGCTCGCGGCACCGCCACTTCCATTCCGCGCAAACGGGCCGCAGCTTCCCGATCGTCGACGCCAGTCAACTTGACCACCAGCGTGACGCCGTGCACCGCACTTTCTTCGACGGTCCACGCTTCCCAACCCGAAGCCCGACCGACCCACCACGGCGTGTAATCGAGCAGTCCATCCACATCCGCCGTGAAGGTCTGGATCTTCACCCAACCCTTGATGCCGAACGGGGCGGCGATCCGCCCCATCACGAGCAACTGCTCAGGCGGCGATGGACTTGCCAAACTGCTTGACGAGGCGTTGCACGGTTTCGGACAGCTGCGCGCCGTGGCCATGCCAGTATTTGACGCGCTCAAGATCGATGCGCAGCTTCACGTCTCCCGCCGGCGCGACCGGGTTGTAGAACCCTACGCGCTCGATGAACCGTCCATCGCGCGGATCCTGCGAATTCGCCACGACCAAGTTGAAGAACGGCCGCTTTTTGGCGCCACCGCGTGCCAGTCGAATCACAACCATCGGAATTTCCTGAAGGTTTTCGGAAAAAAGGCGCGAAGAATACCCGCGCCGCAGGGGAATGGCAAGTCCGGAATGGATCGGAACGACAGGCCGCCGCCGATTCCGTTCGAGCGCGGTCAGCGGGGCGCGGGATCGGGTTGATTCTTGAAGACGTCGTCCAGGAACGTGACCACGACGGCGGTCAATTCGTCTTCCTTGCCCTCGAAAAAGTGCAGCGCATCGGGCACGACCACCTGCTTCGATCCGGCGATCTTCTCGATCTGCTTGCGCCGCTCGGACGCCCCCACCTGGGTGATCTCCCAGTCCTTGCTGCCATAGACGTCCAGCACCGGAATCTTGATGCGGAACATTTCCTCCAGCCCGTTGATGATGCCGATGAACGCCCAGGCCTTCACATAGACTTCCTTCGCGTTGATCAGGTACTGATTGGCCATCGTCGCGCCGAGGCTGTGCGAAACGATCGCGACGTTCTTGTATCCCTTGCCCTTGAGCCACTGGGCCGAGAGATGGAAGCGTTCGGCCGCCTCCGGATACGTGGGAATGTAGTCACCGATCTTGGCGCCCCCGCCCAGCACGGGCAACTGGATGGACAGCGTGGAATACCCTTGCTCGGCCAGCTTGATGCGCAATACGCCATACAGCTCGAAATCCGGATTCCAGCCTCGTCCATGCGCCAGGATCACCGCGCCCCGGGCGTTGTCGACCTCGTTCCACAACGCAAGAAACTGGTGTCCGTTCGATTGCGCGATCCACACACCCTCGCCGACCATCAACGCCGGCAGGATCTGGTCGGCCCAGCGCTTCTCACGGGGATAGTCCTGGGCGCTCGCGGTGGCCGCGATCAGGAACAGACAGAAGATGTACAGCAAGCGACGCATGTCGGCCTCTCGGTGGCGCTGGGTGGTGGACGGAACGACGTGAAGCGCGGCGAAGACCTGCTACCGCACCGCAACAGCGACGACGATTGTACGGGGCAAATGCCTGCATGCCCCTTCCGGAAAGACCGTCCGGACGGCGACATCGTTCCTTCGCCAAACGCGGAACCTCGCCACACGCGAGCGAACGACCGTTCGGACCGACGCAAAGACGCTCGCTGCGACGACGCCGGCCGGGCCGTTCCCTAAAGACGGTCGGCACACCATAATCCGCGCCGGTCCACGATCCGGAGATCGACTCGATGAAACCCACCGTCCTCCTGGCCGGTATCTGTACGGTGCTGCTGCTCGGCCCCGTTGCCGCCCACAACGGCGACGACCAGCATCTGGCCGACGCACGACAGACCTTCAAGCCCCTGCCGGCGGATTTCGCAACCGAGGCCTACCCGGTAACGCCCGAACGCGTGGCGCTCGGACGGATGCTGTTCTTCGAGACCCGATTGTCGGCCGACGGGTCGGTCAGTTGCTCCCGCTGCCATCTGCCGCAGATGTACGGTACCGACGGACTGCCGAAATCCAATGGCGTGCATGGCAAGACGTTGCCCCGCAACGCATCGACCGTACTGAACACCGCCGGCCAGTTCGTGCAGCACTTCGGTGGCAATCGCAAGGATGTCGAGGAACAGGCGGTCAAGGCACTGCTCAGTCCGTTCGCCTACGGCAATGCCGACTACGCGACCGCGATGGCGAAGCTGCAGGCCATTCCCGGCTACCGTCCGCTGTTCGAGAAGGCGTTTCCCGGCGAGACCGAGCCGATCACGGCCGAGAACTGGGGCAAGGCCATCGGGGCTTACGAACGGACACTGACGACGCCCGGACCGTTCGATCGTTATCTGGCCGGCGACATCTCGGCAATGACCGCGCAGGCCCGCTATGGCATGGTCAAGTTTCATGCAGACCGGCTGCCAGGGCTGCCACAGCGGTCCGCTGCTCGGCGGCACGATGTTTCAGAAGTTCGGACTGATCATGGACTACTGGATGCTCACGAAGAGCGCGGACATCGACAAGGGCCGGTTCGTCGACACCCAGAACGACGCGGACAGCTACATCTTCAAGGTGCCGTCACTACGCAACATCGCGAAGACCGCGCCGTACTTCCACGACGGATCGGTGGCGACACTGCCGGAAGCGGTCCGCATCATGGCGCTGACGCAACTCGGCAAGCGGCTGTCCGACACGGATGTTGAAGACATCGTCGCATTCCTGGAATCGCTGACCGGCGAAATGCCGGCCCATTTCCGGGAAGCGCCGATCCTGCCGCCGGGATCGTTCACCGCTACCAAGTGACGGATTGACCGCGGACAACCGGGCGCTCCCGACCATCGGACGCCCGGCCGAGGGCTTCAGCGCATGCCCGGCAGCATGCCCTTCATGCCGCGCATCATCTTGGCCATGCCACCCTTCGACATCATCTTCATCATCTTCTGCATCTGCTCGAACTGATTGAGCAGACGGTTCACCTCCTGCACGGTCACACCGGCACCGGTGGCGATGCGACGCTTGCGCGACGCCTTGATCAGTTCGGGTTTCGCGCGCTCCTGCGGCGTCATCGAGTCGATGATGCCGACGGTCCGACCGATCACGCGGTCGTCGAGCTGTGCACTGCTCGCCTGGGCAGCCTGCGTGAGTTGCGCCGGCAGCTTGTCCATCAGCGCGTTCAATCCGCCCATCTTCTTCATCTGCAGCATCTGCGCGCGAAAATCCGCCAGATCGAACCCTTTCCCGGACTTGACCTTCTGCGCGAGTTTCTCGGCTTCGACGACGTCGACTTCACGCCGTGCGTCTTCGATCAGACTCAGCACATCGCCCATGCCGAGGATCCGCGAGGCCATCCGGTCCGGGTGAAAAGGTTCCAGCCCGGCCAACTTCTCGCCGACACCGGCGAACTTGATCGGCGCACCCGTGACCTGCCGGACGGACAATGCCGCGCCGCCACGAGCATCACCATCGAGCTTGGTCAGCACGACACCAGTCAACGGTAGCGCCTCGGCGAACGCCTTCGCAGTGTTGACGGCATCCTGCCCCTGCATCGCGTCGACGACGAACAGCGTCTCGATCGGCGGAACCGCCGCGTGCAGTTCGCGGATCTCCCGCATCATCGCCTCGTCGATCGCGAGCCGGCCCGCGGTGTCGACCAGCAGCACATCGTGGTAGTGCTTGCGCGCCCAGTCGTGGGCCGCCCGGGCGATGTCCACCGGCTTCTGCCCGGACGACGACGGGAAGAAATCGACGCCGACCTGCCCCGCCAGGGTTTCGAGCTGCGCGATCGCCGCCGGTCGGTAGACGTCACACGACACGAGCAACACCTTCTTTTTCTGTTCCTTCAACAGTCGCGCAAGCTTGCCCGCGGTGGTGGTCTTGCCGGCGCCCTGCAGGCCGGCCAGCAGGATCACGGCCGGCGGCACCGTCGACAGATCGAGCCCGGCGTTGCTCCCCCCCATCAGCGTCGCGAGTTCGTCGTGCACGACGCCAACCAGCGCCTGACCCGGCGTCAGGCTGCCGATGACCGTCTGGCCGAGCGCTTTCTCCTTGACCTTCGCAATGAAGTCCCGGACGACCGGCAGCGCCACATCGGCCTCGAGCAGTGCCATCCGCACTTCGCGCAGCGCGTCCTGAACGTTGGATTCGGTGATTCGCGAGTGACCGCGCAGCGTCTTGACGACGCCGGACAGGCGATTGGTGAGACCGTCGAGCATGGGAGATCCGAACGAGGATGAGGGGGTGCGCGGAGGCGGTGCGTATAATCGAGTCGCGCTCTTCACCAGCGAGCGCCCACCCTCTGCGAGATGCTGCCGATTCTACCCCACGCCCTCACCGCGCTGCTGTACGCCACGCTGGGCGTCGTGCTCGTCCGCAGCGCGCGCCTCGGCGGCCGCGAGACGACCGAAGGCTCCCCCGCGTGGGTACGAGTCGCCCTGCTGATCCCGCTGGTCCTGCACGCCTTGCTGCTGCACCAGAGCATGTTCGACGGCGATGCGATGTATCTCGGCGTCGGCAACGCGATCTCGAGCATTCTGTGGCTGTCGGTGCTGATCTACTGGGCTGGCAGTTTCTATTACCGTCTCGATGGCCTGCAGGCCCTGGTGATCCCCGTCGCAGCCGTCGCGGTGCTGATGCCGCTGATCCTGCCGCCGCTGAAACCGCTGACCAACGCCGGCATGCCGTTTTTCCGCGCCCATCTGGTCATCTCGATGGCGGCCTACAGCCTCTTCACCATCGCTTCGCTGCATGCGCTGCTGATGATGCTGCTCGAACGGACGCTGCACGGCGGCACGTTGCCTGCCCCGCTGCGCGGCATGCCGCCGCTGTTGACCATGGAGCGGTTGCTCTTTCGCATCATCTTCGCCGGGTTCGTGCTGCTCACGCTGTCGCTGGTCAGCGGCATGCTGTTCTCGGAAACGCTGTTCGGCCGACCGCTGAAGTTCACGCACAAGACGGCGTTCGGGATCGTGTCGTGGTTGATCTTCGGCACGCTGCTGCTGGGTCGGTCCCGCTGGGGCTGGCGCGGGCGCCGCGCGCTGCGCTGGACCTTCGCCGGATTCCTGACGCTGGTGCTCGCCTATCTGGGCAGCAAATTCGTGCTCGAAGTCATCCTGCATCGCTGACGCGACAACCGCTTGGACGAGATCTCCACCGGACATCTGCTGATCGCCCTGGTCGTATTGCTGGTGATCTCGGGTTTCTTTTCGATCGCCGAGACCAGCATGATGGCGCTGAATCGCTATCGGCTGCGCCATCTGGTCAAGACCGGCAACCGCGGCGCCCGTCTGACGGCGCAGTTGCTGTCACGCACGGACCGTCTGCTGGGCGTCGTGCTGCTGGGCAACAACCTGGTCAATGCGCTGTCGGCTGCGCTGGTCACATACCTGACGTTCCGGCTGTTCGGCGAGTCCGAGGTCACGCTGCTGATCGGCACCATCTGCGTGACCTTCGCCATTCTGGTGTTCAGCGAGATCACACCGAAGGTGATCGGCGCCACCTATCCGGAGCGGATCGCGCTGCCCGCGGCATACGTGCTGACGCCACTGTTGTGGCTCGCGTACCCGATCGTGTGGTTCGTGAACCTGTTCGTCGGTGCGCTGCTGCGGCTGTTCCGACTCAAGTCGGCGCCGGACGCCCAGGGACAGAAGCTGACGCTGGAGGAATTGCGCACGCTGGTGCTGGAGGGCGGCAATTTCCTGCCGCAGAAGCACCAGAACATGCTGGTGAATCTGTTCGATCTCGAATCGGTCACCGTCGACGACATCATGGTGCCGCGCAGTCAGATCGACGCCGTGGACATCGAATCACCACCCGAAACGCTGCGCCATCAGATCGGCACCTCCAATCACACGCGGATTCCCGTCTACCAGGGCACGCTCGAGGAGATCATCGGCATCCTGCACGTGCGCAAGTTCCTGAACATCGCCGAGGCCGACGAGATCACGCCGGAGCGCCTGCGGCAGATTCTGCGCGAGCCCTATTTCGTGCCCCAGGGCACCCCGCTGCTGACGCAACTGCAGCACTTCCAGGAGCAACAGGACCGGCTGGGACTCGTCGTCGACGAGTACGGCGAGTTGCTCGGCATGGTGACGCTGGAGGACATCCTCGAGGAGATCATCGGCGAATTCACGACGCAGTCGCCGCTGTCGATCACCGGCAGCTTCCGGCGGCAGCCCGACGGCAGCATCATGGTCGAAGGCGGCAGCCTGCTACGGGATCTGAATCGGAAGCTGGGCACGCACTTTCCGCTCGGGGGTCCAAAAACGCTCAATGGGCTGATCCTCGAACATTTCGAAGACATCCCCGAAGCGGGAACGAGCATGAAACTTGCTGGCCATCCCCTTGAAATTGTGCAGATTCAGGATCGAGTGGTGAAGTCCGTGCGGTTGCTGCCGTTAGAAAGCGACTGACACCGGCGCCGGCTTTACAGCACGCGCGCGACAGCGCATCCTTTCGTTAGATTTCAATCTTTTAGGGCATTTTCCTCAGGCGTGGCAGCCAC